>DATFZA010000708.1:0-5505 GCA_035314765.1 Bryobacteraceae bacterium | reverse complement strand
TGAAGAAGTGGATGGCAAGTGCATCGATCTGGATGGATTTCACGACGGCGCCGTGCGCGCCAACACCTGCATCAACCGGGAAAAGCTGGAAAATTACCCCTACGGCAACTTTGGCATCGCGCTGAACAATACGCCGATCGTGAAATCCGAAAATATTTCGATAACGGACAATCTCCTGGAAGGCATGAAGTTTGGAGGCATCTTTGTGATCGGCGCCGGCCATCACATCTCAGG
Organism: Bryobacteraceae bacterium; assembly: GCA_035314765.1. Lineage (GTDB taxonomy): Bacteria > Acidobacteriota > Terriglobia > Bryobacterales > Bryobacteraceae > DATFZA01. The sequence continues at coordinate 5,271 of DATFZA010000708.1, read as the reverse complement.
CAATCAAATGACGCGCCTAAACAGCGCGCACCAGCCCGGCCTTCTCGCCAGCGGCATCTACCTCGCCGGCGGCGCAGCCAAAGATGACCCCGCCCGCAATCTTCGGATCGAGAATAATGTCATCAGCGGATTTGGCATGGCAGCGCACTGCGTGCAGGCCGCTCCTACAGTAAAGATGAGCGACAGCGTGATACAAAATAATATTTGCCGCGATGAATAGGCTCTGGACTCTATTCTTGCTGGCCGTGGTTGCGCTGTTGCTGCAGGCAAAGCAGGGACGGAGGTGTCCGTCCCTAGGTTTTCGTCCGTTCCCGAAAGAACGCGATTACGCGCTGCTCAGCCGCTTTGCTCGGTCCGTCTTCTCGCATGTGGACGGTCAGCACCGAATGCGGCGGCCGATTGGATGGAGCCGCGTCCTTATCGTCCAGTTCAATCGCCTGGAACTTGTCGCCGAACTCGCGCCGGTACGTCGCGAAACGCGCATCGGGGACCATGGCGTCGCTCTTGAAGCGCAGACCGATCAGCGACAGTCCTTCCTCCGCGAATCGTTGCCGGGCGCAAGCAACTTCCGCAGGCGACGCGTCGATCCCGGCCGCCCGCTCCTTTGACCCCAGCGCGACCGGCATGGAGGGCTGAGACAATACCGGCGCCACCACGGAGGGTTCGGTCATCATCGCCAATGCGTAGCCGCCGGTGAAGCACATGCCGACCGCGCCCACTCCTTTGCCGCCACATTCGGCATGGGCCTTGCGCGCCAGCGCCTTCAGCCATTCGACGATCGGACTCGAACGGCCAGCGGACCAAACGTTGAACTCACGGCGGATGCATATGGCGTTGGCTATTGAGAGGAGCCTGTAGCCAGTGGTTATGGGCCGGCCCGGCTCGCCGAACAAGCTGGGCAGAAAAACAGTCATGCCGGCCTCGGCTATTCGATCGGCAAACCGGACCACCAACGGATGCAACCCGGGAACCTCGTGAATGACCAGCACGGCGGGTCCGAAGCCCCGCCGATAAACAGGCCTCGTCCACGCGCCGCTGGTGAAAGCGAATTCACGATAATTCGCGAGCGCTGCTTGGTAGTTGGCCATTATCAGAAATCGTAACTTACGGCGCCAGCACGGCCGCGCCGCGGATGGCGTCGTTCTTCAGCGCATTGAGCGCCCGATTGGCGTCTTGCATGGCAAAGCGCTCGATTTCGGTGTGAATGGGGATTTCGGCTGCGATTTTGAGAAAGTCGCGTCCGTCTTCGCGCGTGTTGTTGGCCACGCTGCGCATCACGCGCTCGCCGTAGATCAGGTCGTAATCGAACTGAGGAATGGGGCTCATATGGATTCCCCCGAGCGTGAGCGTGCCCCCTTTGTTCAGGGCTTTCAGCGCGGCGGGAACGATCTCGCCGGCGGGCGCGAACACGATCGCGCTGTCCAGTAGTTTGGGCGGCGCATCAATCGTTCCGCCCGCCCACACCGCGCCGAGTTCCCGCGCCAGCTTCTGGTGCCGCTCATCCCGCGTGCAGACGTAGACTTCGCAGCCCCAATAGTGGGCCACTTGAATCGCTACATGCGCCGCCGCGCCGAAACCATACAGACCCAGCCGGCCGTTTTTCGGAAGATTCGCCAGCCGCAACGATCGGAAGCCGATGATGCCGGCGCACAACAACGGCGCGGCGTGCTCATCGGCGAACCCATCCGGAATCGGATACACGAAATCCTGTTCCGCCAGCGCGTATTCGGCAAAGCCGCCATCGACGGTATAACCGGTAAAGGACGGATGTTCGCACAGATTCTCCTTGCCCGCGCGGCAGTACTCGCAGGTTCCATCCGTCGCGTGCAGCCAGGCGATGCCTACGCGCGTGCCGATTGGATAGCGCGTCGCGCCACTGCCCTGCTCCGCGATCACACCCACCACCTGATGGCCCGGCACGATGGGCATCTTGCTGCGCGGCAGTTCTCCTTCAATCACGTGCAGGTCGGTGCGGCAGATGCCGCAGGCGCGCACTTGGACCAAAAGCTGGCCCGCCTGCGGCGACGGACGCGGGATGTCGCGCCAGATCAATGGAGCTGTTTCAATAGGCGCGGGAGAGTCGAGAACACATGCTTTCATAACGCGTTACCCTTGAATCTTCGAGATGTCTGTTCCTGGTACCCATTTTGCGCGCAATTTGATCTACCGGCGCACTTTGCTGTTCCAACTGGTCCGCCGCGATTTCGAGCAGCGCTTTATCGGGTCCGCCGCGGGCTGGTTGTGGGGCGTGGTTCACCCGCTGGTTTTATTGATCAGTTGGATCTTCGTTTTCGAGTGGTGCCTGCATACCAAGCTGCCGGCCAACGCGGTAACCACGAGCTATCCGCTGTTCCTGTTCTGTGGATTCCTACCCTGGCTCTTGTTTCAGGAGACGGTAATGCGGTCGTCCACATCGCTGCTGGAACACGCCAACTTGATCACTAAGACGATGTTTCCGTCGGAAATCGTTCCGGTGGCCATTTTCTTGTCTTCGCTGATAAATCATCTGCTGGCGCTGATCTTGGTGGTGGTGGGAGTGGGTGTCTACGTGGGACATTTCAGTCTGTGGTTACTGATTTTACCGGTATATATGTTGGTGATCGGACTATTTTCGGTGGGCGTGGGCTGGATCGTTTCCAGCTTGCAGGTCTACTTGCGGGACACCGCGCAAGCGATCACCGTGCTGCTGACTTTCTGGTACTGGATCACGCCCATCATGATTGATGAGCAACAATTCCCCGCGCGTTTGCGCTTTCTGGTGAAAATTAATCCGCTGGCTTTTGTGGTGCGGGCCTATCGCGAGCGGCTGCTGTCCTACAAGTTTCCAAATCCGGCGGAGCTTCTGCTCATTATGGCGATGGCGGTGAGCGTGTTCGTTGCCGGGGGTTTGTTCTTCCGGCATTTGAAGCGCGGGTTCGCGGATGTTTTGTAGTTACGTCAGGTTCGTGGTGCGAACAACGCCACAAGCAGTAGGGCTATCTCGATACAGCCGGGCACATAGAACACGAATCTTGCTTTGGGCCAGAGGAACGCAGGCATCCGGCCGGAAACTTATCTGTCAGGTGTCATTCAGTCTGACCGGAATTGGATCGTTTTCTGGGTCCGGCGTCCGCAAGGTCATCCCAAAGACGGGCTTGGGGCTGAACTCGATTATATCGTCCTCTGGCGTGTTGGCTCCCATCATATTGGCTTATCGGAAGTGGCTCGACGAATAGTAATCGACGTTTGAGGCACGGCTGTTGTGCCTACATCCACACCCCGCTCCGTATAATTAGTTATGCGCAAGCGGCTCTGGTTCGGATCGGGCGCGGTCCTGTTCGTCGTGCTGGTGTCGCTATTGGTGTGGCAGGGCTCGTTTACGTTCGGGACCTTTGGACCCTCCACAGCGCGGGAAACCTACCTTTTCTGGGCGCTTTCCACCGCCATGTTTATTCTGACGGTGGTCCTAGGCTTCATGCTGTTTCGCGCCGGCGTCAAGCTCTATATCGAACGCCAGGTAAACCGACCCGGCTCGCATATCAAGTTGAAACTGATTGGCGGTGCGCTCGCCCTCAGCTTTCTGCCCGTGCTCTTTCTGGTCATTTTCAGCGTCGGCGTTTTGAATCGCAATCTGGAAACCTGGTTCAGCCGCCCGGCGCGCAACATGAACGTGAACCTGATCCAGGTAGCCACCATTCTCGATCACGAGATGGGAGAAAAACTGAAGGCGCAAGCGCAGTGGCTCTCCACGTTGCCGCAGGAAAGCGCCGACGTCTACCAGAATTTCTGCGCCGCCAATGAGATTGAACATGCGGAGATCCTTGGCCCGGACGGGCAAGCGCGTATTCTCTGTTCGATTCCGGAATTGCATAGCGGCGAGTTGTACACCGCGACCGCGCAGACCGCTAAAGGGCCGATTCGCTTGTCTTCGCGCATGCCCGTGAATCTGGCGGCCAAGCAAGCGGAGATCGAAGGATGGATCGCCGAATATAACGACCTGGTCGTACAGAAAAAGGCCGTTCGCCAGCAGTATTTTCTGCTCTTATCGTCGATCGCGCTATTCATTCTGTTTTTCGCCATGTGGCTGGCGCGTTACATGGCTACTCAGATCTCCACACCGCTGACAGCGCTCGCCAATGCGGCCGAGCAGGTGCGCCGCGGCAACCTCGGTTACCGCGTAAAAGTGGACGCCATCGATGAAATGGCGGCGCTGGTGAAAGCCTTCAACGAAATGACGGAGGCTCTGGATTCGAGCAGCCGCGAGCTGGAGGCCAGACGCCGGTTCACCGAAGCGATTCTCGAGAGCATCCCCACCGGCGTCATTTCGCTCACGGCGGATGGAGGGATTCAGCGTGTCAACCGGGCGCTAAGAGGAATTTTTTCGGACGATCAGGTGGCCCAGGCGGCGCATCTGTCCGATCTTTTTTCACCAGAGGACATCGCCGGGATTCGCTATCTGATGAACCGCGCCCGCCGCACCGGCGTGGCCGGCATGCAGATGGAACACAAGACCGAGCGCCAATTGCTCCACCTGTCTCTTACTGTTGCGGCCGTCGATCAGCGGCGTAGTTCCGGCTTTGTGCTGGTGGTGGAAGACACCAGCGAACTGTTGCGCGCTCAGAAGACCGCGGCCTGGCATGAAGTGGCGCGGCGTGTCGCCCATGAGATCAAGAATCCGCTCACGCCCATCGCGCTCTGCGCCGACCGCATTGTGCTGCATTTAGACCGGCCTCGTTCGGTCAGTACCGATCGCGTTCTGCGCGAATGTGCGACCACCATCGCCCGTGAAGTTGAATCTGTGCGCCAGTTGGTGGACGAGTTCTCGCAGTTCACCCGTTTCCCAGCAGCGCAGCCGGTGCTCGCCGACTTGAACGACGCGGTGGCGAACGGGCTAGCGGTTTTCGCCGGCCGCCTCGACGGAGTCGAAGTCGAAACCGATCTTGCGCCCGGCTTGCCGCAGGTAAACATCGATTGCGAGCAGTTCAAACGGGTGGTGGTCAATCTGGTGGACAATGCCGCCGAAGCCATGCAGGAGTCATTTGTCAAGCGTCTGCTGATTTCTACTCGCTTGACCCAGGCGGACTCGGTCGAACTGATGGTCGCCGACACCGGCAGCGGAGTTACCCGGGAAGACAAAGAGAAACTATTTCTGCCGTACTTTTCGACCAAAGGCCGCGGCACTGGGCTGGGGCTGGCGATCGTCGCCCGCATTTTGATCGATCACGATGCCACCATTCGTGTGGTGGACAATCTGCCATCCGGCGCGCGTTTTCTCATCGATCTGCCAGTCCC
>DATFZA010000707.1:0-6604 GCA_035314765.1 Bryobacteraceae bacterium | reverse complement strand
AATGGTCCAGCCAAGGCTCACATCCGCATCGGTTGGCTGCGCTCGGTGGCCAACGTCTATCATGCCTACGGCATTCAGTCGTTCACCGACGAACTGGCTGCCGCCGCCAATCGCGATCGCGTCGAATACCTGCTCGATCTCATCGGCGAACCGCGCAAGATCGATTTCGCCGCCGAAGGCACCAAGTATGGAAACTACGGCAAGCCGCTGGACAAATTCCCAGTGGATACCGCTCGCTTGCGGCGGGTGATCGAGGTCGCCGCCGAGCAATCCGGCTGGGCCAAGAAGAAGCCCTCGAAAGGCCGAGCGCTCGGAATCGCCGCGCATCGCAGCTTTTTGACCTATGTCGCGACTGTGGTCGAAGTCGAGGTCGATAACGCGGGCAAAGTGCATATTCCGCGCGTGGATATCGCTGTCGACGCCGGCCAGATCATCCATCCCGACCGCGTGAAAGCGCAGTTTGAAGGCGCGGCCGTGTTCGGAACCAGTCTCGCCATGATGGGCGAAATCACCGCCGCCAACGGCGCCATTCAACAATCCAACTTCCACAACTATCCGGTCGCCCGCATGAACGAGGCGCCGTATGAAACGCATGTGCACCTGGTCGCAAGCAACGACCCGCCTGCCGGCGTCGGCGAACCCGGCGTCCCACCAGTGGCGCCGGCCATCTGCAACGCCATCTTCGCAGCCACCGGCAAACGTGTCCGCGAATTGCCCGTCAAGCGGACCAAGCTTGTTTAGTGAACCTGTCGCGGGTTGTTAACCCGCGCGAGGGGCCCGAAAGCGGTTGGCGACACTGCGGGCTCGAACGGTGTTTCGCATGAGCGCCGGAGCGCACAGAAGAAGACTGAAGACCCGCGAGCCCGAACGCGGACGGGGACACTGCGGGCTGGAGTCCGTACTGCTTCGCTTCGGAACTACAGCAGCGGTGTCCCCTGGCGCCCGGCTGCGACGCGGATGGGACGCAGCCAAGCACAGACTAAAGTCCGTGCCACCCTTGGGATTTGTACATGGCTGATCACGACGATTCCATCCTGAGCGCCTTCCACGCGACCGGCGCTTACTTGCGCGGGCACTTTCGCTTGACCAGCGGGCTGCACAGCCCGGAATATCTCCAGTGCGCGCTGGTGCTCCAGCACCCGCACCACGCGGAGCGCTTCGGCCAATTGCTGGCCGCTGAATTCCGCCATCATAAACCATCCGTAGTGGTTTCGCCCGCCATTGGCGGCCTGATCATCGGTCATGAAACAGCTCGTGCCTTGGGCGCACGCTTCATCTTCACCGAGCGCGATGCGCAAGGCGTCATGACCCTGCGCCGCGGTTTCATGGTCGACCCCGGCGAAGCCGCCGTGGTGGTAGAAGACGTGATCACCACCGGCGGCAGCACCAAAGAGGTGGTCGACATCCTGAAAAACGCCGGCGCGCGCGTGATGGCCGCCGGCTCGATCATCGACCGCAGCGGCGGCGCGGCGGACGTTGGCGTGCCACGCGTTGCGCTCGCCACCCTGCAAGTAACGGCCTATCGGGAAGAAGAATGCCCCTTGTGCCGGGCCGGACAGCCGATCGTCAAGCCTGGTTCGCGGCCTGTCCATGCGGCGCATTAGGATCACGCTCGCTTACGACGGAACCAATTATCACGGCTGGCAAGTGCAACCGGGCCTGGCCACCATTCAGAGCGAGCTGCAGCGCGCGCTGTCCGAAATTGAAGGCCATGAGGTAACCGTCCACGGCTCCGGCCGCACCGACGCCGGCGTGCATGCGCTCGGGCAAGTGGCCGCGTTCAGCATCGAGAACCCGATACCCTGCGACAATCTGCGCCGCGCCATGAATCGCCTGTTGCCGCGCGACATCCGCGTTCTCGATGTCCAAGAAGCCGCACCCGATTTTCATCCGCGTTTCACTGCGCGCCGCAAGACGTACGAATACCGAATCCATTGCGGCGAAAACTGCTCGCCATTTGAGCGGCTCTATGTGCACCACTATCCCTATCCGCTCGACGTCGAGAAGATGCTCGCGCTGGCGCCGCTGCTCGAAGGCGAGCACGACTTCACCGCCTTCGCCGCCGCGGATGAGAAGGACGAATTGGGGCATTCAAAAGTGCGTTGCATCTCCTCATCTCAACTGGAGCGCTCGCCAGACCGCCTGCTCTACCGCGTCACCGGAAATGGTTTTCTAAAACACATGGTGCGCAACATCGTAGGAGTTCTGATCGAGATCGGCAAGGGAAACGTCGATCGCGCCGGCCTCGAAGCGCGCCTTCAGCCGGGTTGCCGTATCCCCGTTGGCCCCACCGCGCCCGCTCGCGGTTTATTTCTGGTGTCGGTGCAATATCCCGAGTCTACTTAGGCGGGCCGCTCAGCACTGGCCGCACCTCTATCGGCATGTTCGAAGGAGCCCCGCCGGGCCCTGGCGCAGCCGAAGCCGCACAGGCTTGCGCGTTGTAATTGAACTCGGCCACCGGGCCGACAGAATCCGTAATGGCGGAAACGTTGCAGTTAGCGTCATAAGCGATGTCTTGGACGAAGCCAAGGAGAACCGAAGAACGGCCATCAAGGAGGCGGCGAATTCGACCACAGGTCCCACGTTGTAACATGCCGAGCGTGCGGGCGGAGCCGAAAGATCGAGCTGCTAAGCATCTGATTTCATATCGCGATTCGGTTTTGGCTACACACAAGACTAGAGATCACCTCGTCTTGGTCTTGCCCGAGATGATCGCATTTCTCCGCGCCGGGACTGCGAGCGGCTGTTGTCCGGAAATGGTGAAGTACGCCCGCCATTCACGGTGAACCAACAAGGCGACTGCGAACGGTCCTGCGTACGGAACTACGAGATAAATGAGGTGATAGAAGTATCTGCATAGCCACACTGCGAGGCCGGCGTTCCCCGGCACATTGGCTACCGATCCATAACCGTTGACGTACGCGTACGCGGCTAGACTGAGCACATTGATACCAGTTTGCAGTCCGAGTCCTTTGAGCAAGCTTTTCGCTTGTCCCCTCGAGACACCAACCGCGGCGAACGCCAGCGCAAGATAGCAAAACCAGCCGCAGGCAAAGAAAGCTAGGTTATCTTCGCCGGCGGCGAACTCGACGGAATCCAAACGCTGGCGCACACCGGTCTCCGGGTTCGTAACGGCAGTGTTCACGGCTACGTTAAACACCCACTCATGTGTATCCGGACTCAGGCGGATCGGATCGAGGTTGGCCGGCGCCACGAGCATGGCGAGTGGCAACCAGGCGAGAATTCGCAGCAACCACAGCGAAGCTGGTTTGAGCAAAAACCACCACACAGCCATGGCAGCAGGCAGGTAGATAATTGCCCGTCCTATGACGGAATCAGGGGCGGAAAAGCGACTCATCCTTAGCGTGCTGGGGCTGAACCTTGCGATGCTTGCCTGATCCACAGATGAAACACCACCATTCCGTCAATGATAATCAACCATTCCCACAAATACTCGTGGGCGAACTCAAAAAGAGAGTGACTATATTGGCCCAGATAGAACAAAGAAATTAGCCGGAACAGATTCAGTAACTGAACGGCGGCAAGCCCCGTCGCCGCGCCGATCAGTCTCCATTTCAAGCTGGCGGGGTACGCTAAAATGGCGGACCACAGCAGCACCACCACATTGATGCCGTTGCAGCCATCGCGAACTTCCATCGCGAAGTTCCTGGCGGGATTGGAGAGAACCGCCGCGTGCCGCAGACAATTACCGCCGCTCGAGTGAATGAGCCATGCGGACACGGCCGCCAAGTCGCCGGAAAACCCGTCCACAAACGGGCGAACCGGTGTGGCCAGTAGGACAGCGAATTGAGCCAGGGCCGCAAGCGAAAAGACAAGGGCAAATACTAATGTTTTTCGCGACGAGGCTTGCATCGCGGTCACGCTGACGTTGATTTGCCGGCCTGGCGTAGTTTGAACATGGCCAACAGCACGAGAACGCCGGCAAAAGCGATCATACCCCACTCACTGAGCGTGGGCGTCGGAATCACGTAGGAATAGAGAGAATTGGCGGCATTGCTTCCGACCGCGTTGGTCACAATCACGCTCACTGCTCCATTAGCGGAACTGCCTGGGACAACACTGGTAATGGTCGTATCGTTTACCACCGCAAAACTCGTCGCCGCAACTCCACCAAAAGTAACGCTCGTGGCGCCGGTAAAGCCTGTTCCCGTGATCGTCACGGTATTACCCCCTGCACCCGGTCCGGAGTTGGGGGTCACGGAGGTAACCGTAGGGCTGCCCGGCAATGCCGTACCCGGTACCAAGCCGGAGAAGTAAACTGCATAGAAATTGCCAGCGGTGAGGGTTACATTAGTGAAGTTCATCGGGATCGCCGCAAAATCGGCTGATGAAAAGGTATGCCCGTTCCAACTCGTGAGGGTCGGGCACGTGCTTAGGTTCAGCGGAGTTGAGCCGAGCGGCGTTGCCGGAATGCTAAGTCCGTTGGGGTTGACCTGGTAGATGACAGCGGTCAAGCCGGTTAGGGGCGTTCCCGCCGGGTTCAGGCAGGTCAGGTTCATGCTGAAGGCGGTTAGGGTTCCGGTTGTGCTAGCTCGGAAGACCTGTCCGAAAGAGTTGTTGTTAAAACAATTGAACAACGTCAAGGGAGCGGAGTTGCTTGGGTTTTGGTCGCAAACGGTGCCTGATCCCGGACTATTAGGCCACGTATCATAGGTCCCGCCCGGCGCGACAGCGGTTTGTGCCACCCCTCCGATGCTATAAGCGAAAACAAAGTCGCATGCCGAAGTTGTGGCCGTCACCGCGCCACAATTATTGAGCGTAGCGCCGCTGCCAGAGGTCGACGCTATAAATGAGGCGGTGTATCCCTGCGGCCCATTGTTCCAATTGAAGTCAAATCCGATGTTGACGCCGTTGGGGCCTGGGCCGGAGGCCAGCGCCACCGTCGTCGATAGGGATAGTGCTGCTAGCAAGAAACGAAATTTCCGATAGAACGCTGACTGCTCTACCTTCATACCAGAGTCAATAGAGGTCATTGTCCGGTTTCCCTTCCCACGAATAATCTGTACCGCATTGATCTGAAGGGGGGAGTTTCATCAATAACTCCCGCCCGGAGAAAATGCGCCCTCACTTTGCAGATGTCTAGGGCGAGGCTTCAGTCCGCGGTCACAGACGGTCTGAAATGGAGGCAACGCGACGGCGCCTTGCGTTCTAGTGTAGTGCAGCAGATTGTCTCGCGCAACGATTTTGTTCCGTCGGTATGGAAACGCAGCCAACCAACCCTCCTTTTGTCGGCCCAAAGAAAAGGCGGATCTGCGGCTTTGAATCGAAGATCCTGCCTGCTGTTTTCCTATAGACCGCAACGGAAGCGGCAAAAGGAGAATCTGGTGGCATCGACACAACCGATTTGGGGCGCAAACTCGACGAAAAGGCCAAAGCGGCTACAAATCGCCGCAAAGTTAAGAGACAATTCGGCAAAGAGAAGCGGGAGGCAACCAACATTATGGAGTTCGCTGGCTGGTAGCCGCACGCGGAGCGCGGCCTCATGTGCGCAATCATCGCCGCCAACGGCGCCATTGAGGCGCCGTTTGAAACACACGTGCATCTGGTCACTGGCACCAGCGCCGGCCATCCGCGACGCCATCTTCGCCGCCACCGGCAAACGCGTCCGCGAATTACCGGTCAAGCGGGCCAAGCTTGTTTGAACGAGTTCGGATGTGGGTCTCGGGTTACGACCGTGTTTCGCATGAGCGCCGCGCACACAAGAAGACTGCAAATACCCTCGAGTTCGCGGGCGAATGGGGACCCTGCGGCCTCGAGTCCGTACTGCTACGCTTCGGAACTACAGCAGCGGTGTCCCCCGGCGCCTGGATACGACGCGGATGGGTCGCAGCCGCGCGAATACAACTCACTTTTGAATGGCACAACTCGTCCTTCTCCTCTCCGGCGGCGAAGGCGGTGAAGTCGTGCTTGCCTCCGAGCAGCGGCGCCAGGGCGAGCTTCGCGACGTCAATCTCAGCTGGAACTCTCCGCGGACCGCCTGCTCTAGCGCGTCACCGGAAACGGCTTTCTAAAACACATGGTGCGCAACATCGTCGGAGTTCTGCTAAAGTGGCCTCGAAGCGCGCCTCCAGCCGGGTAGCCGTATCTCTGTTGGCCCCACCGCGCCCGCGCGAGGTTTGTTTCTGGTGTCGGTCGAGTATCCCGCGTCTACTTAGGCGGGCCGCTCAGCACTGGGCGCACCTCTATCGGCATGTTCGACGGAGCCCCGCCAGGCCCTGGCGCGGCCGAAGCCCGCGCGGCGATCTTATAGGCATGCTCCGGGCTTTCCACATCGACGATCCAGTATCCGGCGAGAAACTCCTTCGCTTCCGCGAAGACCCCATCGGTAATCGGCTGTCCGTCGCTTCCCGCGCGAACGATCTTGGCTTGGTCGGGGAACGCCAGTCCTTCGGTGGAAACCAGCACGCCTGCATCCTTGAGTTCCTTGTTGAAAGCGTGCATGTAAGCGAATTGCGCTTGCAGGTCCTGCTTCGACCATTGGGTGTACCAGTCAATATTGGCTTTTGTGCCCGTCATCATCAGAATGTACTTCATGGCTTTTGCTCCTTTTGAATTCTGGCGCCGCAGCTAAGTAGTGCCGGCG
>DATFZA010000706.1:0-2891 GCA_035314765.1 Bryobacteraceae bacterium | reverse complement strand
CGCTGGGTGACAACCGCCGAGTCGATTTCTCATCGACGATGGTTTTCCTGACCAGCAATCTCGGCGCCACCGAGATGAGTTCCCTGCTCACTCCGCGGCTGGGCTTCCGGGTTCCCGCACTCGCAGACCCAGGCCGGGATGCGAAAATGAGCGACCGGATTTCGCGTACCGGCATGGAGGCAGCCCGCCGAAAGTTCACTCCGGAGTTCATCAACCGGCTGGACAAAATCGTCGTCTTTAATTCCCTGGGCAAAGAGGAGCTGCGCAAGATCGTTGGTATCGAGCTGGAGATGGTCCAAAGGCGCATCGAGACCGCGGCCACGAACATTCAGTTCCGGTTTAATGTTACCGGCAGCGCCAAAGAGTTCTTGCTGACGGAAGGCACCGACTGCCGGTATGGCGCCCGCCCGTTGAAACGCGCCATCGAGCGTTTGCTCGTGCAACCGTTGTCCAATTTATTGGCCACCGACCAGATTCGCAACGGCGATTGCGTCCACGTGAGCCACAGCGAGGGATCGTCCTCTTTGATGTTCGCCCGCGAGGCCGTGGACGCGTGGGGCATTGCGGGCCGTGCCGCTGCTTAAGCGCCGCCTGCTCCCAAAGTCACGCTGGCACGAGGTTTAAGGAGTCCGTACGGCATCGCTCCTAAATTAGTTGGCATCCGCGATTACGTTCGCCTTGCCGCTCCCGAGCCGGAGATTCTCCGCGTGATAGGAGAAGAATCGCGGCGCAAGGGCACGGACACGCTTAGCTCGCGTCAGATTGATCGGGTGATCAAAGCTGCACGCTCAAAGAGACGAAGCGCGGATGATCCCGCTTCGGGCTGTCATCGACACCAACATTGTCGTTTCGGCGGCCTTAAGACCCGGACGGCCTTCAGCGCCCGTCCTCCTGCTTGCGTTGACGAAACCGGCTCGGTTGTACGTGTCCGAAGCCATTCTTGCGGAATACCGGGAGGTGCTTGCGCGCCCCGAGTTGAAAATTCGCAAGGGGCTCCGGCTACAACTCCTCGATCTCATTAAGACCCGTGTGCTCGGTACACCAGCTCCATCTTGCGAAAGACCCCGACGACGACAGGTTTTGGAGTGTGCCGACGCCCCCGGGCCGACTACCTGGTGACTGGCAACTAGCGGCATTTTCCAGCGTTCTTGAAGAAAACCAAGGTGATCAGCTCGCGCGAGCTCCTCAGCATAGTGGAGCCGCATCTGATCTGAAGAGCGCCATTTGCCAGCCTGGTAGGCTCAGCTAAGCTCTCCTTATGGCCTCCGATTTTGCCGCTGTATTCGACGCGTTGAAGCCCGTGCTGGCGAAGTACGAAACGCGTCTTTCCGTGAAAACGGACACAGCCAGTGAGTACACCCTGCTCACGAAAAACCCATCACCCTTCCATCAGCACAAGGGGCAGCCGATGTATTTTGGTTCCATCCGTCTGGGGAAAGCATACGCAAGCTTCCATCTGATGCCGCTGTACATGTGCCCGGAACTGACGCAGACCATCTCGCCCGCGCTCAAAAAGCGCATGCAAGGCAAGACCTGCTTCAACTTCAAGACTTGCCCGGAGCCGGAACTGCTGGCCGAACTGAAGCGGCTGACCGAGGCAGGAGTGCGGCGATGGCAAGAAAAAAAGTGGCTGTGAAACGTGGGGGCCGCAGTCGTACCCGTGACTTAGCGCGCAGCCGATTCCGTTACCGGTTTCCAGGATGGATCCGGATCATAGCGGGTGATGGAAAGCTGTGCACCGGCCGCCGCAGGCTCAATATCCTTCTGATAGATCACACCGTCCTGATTCACAATAAACGTGTGGATTCCCGTCGCTCCGTAGTCGGCGGGCCAAGCCACCAGCCCGAATCCGCCGATTAGCTTGCCCTTGACCAGGTAGCTGTGCGCTCCGCCGGGCGCGTGGGGACCTTGCCCGTCCAGGATGCGGAAATAATATCCGTGGTAGGGCTTCGCGGCTTTCTTCTGGCCGTCCCAGGCCGCCTCCGCCAGACCGCGCGGCACCATGGGAGAACCTGCCCCTTGGTTGTAAAGTCCGTCGCCGCCTGGTGCGGAAGCGCTCATCATATGAGCGGCGTAATGCAATACTCCGTCCTTATTATGATCTTCGGAAGCGTATTTGCGTTGGGCCTGCACGAACCCAGCGCAGATCTCGATGGCGTCGAGTTCGTTGGTGCCGATACGCCGCGCCTGCATTTCGACTTCACCTTGGGACGCTTCGAAACTCCATTTGCCATTGGAACGCACAATCGGAACGGGGAATGGCCAATCCTCGTCTCCAATCGACAGAATCGCCCGGTTTGGGTTTCTCGGATCGGCGTCAAGCTTGTGTTTGGCGCCGGCCAGGCGTGAGAACTCGGATTGCTCGGAGCGATCCTGTTCGGACTTGCCGCAGGTGAGAATCGAGTTTCCCCGCGGACCGAAAATGGATGCCAAGCGGGCGTTGTCGTGTTTGCCTGCGGCATCGATCAAAGCCTGCGCGGCGGCATCGGCCGAATCAAAGCGCTCTTGCGCCCAGGCCGGCGCCGCCAATGCGAACGCCAGCGCAAAGTAAGTCGCGAAAACACTATTGGTCATTACCGCCTCCCCCCGCCACCACCATGGAACCCTCCACCACCGCCACCGCCATGGAACCCTCCACCTCCGGCGCGCCCCGCGCCCATGCTGGAAAACCCATGGTCGCTTTCTCCGCGGGCCATCCCGCCGCTGTGGTAGCCCCCGAAGACACTGTGATTACCGGTCCAGCCACGCTGCTCAAATCCCTGAGAACCGAAACGCTGCTGCGGCTGCTCCTGACGCGCGAACCCCTGGCGACCCGCTTCGCCGCGATTGAAGCCACCGCCGGCCTCGCCGCCTCCCGCGCGGCCGGCAAATCGTTCCGCTACGCCGCGGTT
>DATFZA010000705.1:0-3298 GCA_035314765.1 Bryobacteraceae bacterium | reverse complement strand
TCTGTTCCGCCGCTTCACCCGCGCGCAGGACTCTGGGACAAGTAGCTGGTGGAAACTCAGATGCCAGGAATGAATCGAGCTTTTGCTGGGCAACGCTCCGATGATCCTCTTCGACCTCCTGAAGAGTTCGTACGTAGAGCTCGAATCCATTGTTGCTGTCGAGATCGCAGACGTGGACCAGTGTCACTTGGGAGCCGAACAAATCCGCGGCTCTTTTCACGTAACTGGCCATGGCAACGCAGCAAGGTGAAAAATCCACCGGAAAGAGGATTTTCTTGATCATCGCCTTCAGGAAACCGCTTGCAGCATTCCGTCGGTTCGCGGAATTTCTAAGCCGGCCGAACGCCTGGAGCTTCCGGTCAGATCCCGCAGCCATTGAAAAGCCGTGAGGGGCATGTCCGCGGGACAGCGCCAGCGCCAGTTCCCGTCCGCGCGGCCGGGCACGTTCATTCGAGTTTCGCTGCCCAAATTGAGGAGATCCTGTAACGGAGCAATCGCTAACGCCGCGGACGACGACCATGCCAGGCGCATCAATGCCGGCGCCACTTCCGCACTCTCACCCGGCGCCCGTTTCAGATAACGCCACAAGTTTTGCCGCTGGTCATCGGGCGCTTCTTCGTACCATTGACGGGTTGTGGCATTGTCGTGAGTACCGGTGTACACAACGGCGTTTGTCACGAAGTTGTCCGGAAGATAAGGATTGTCCGCATGTCCGTCGAAAGCGAATTGCAAAACACGCGTCCCGGGAATTTGAAATTGGTCGCGCAGGGAATGCACGCCGGGAGTGATCAACCCCAGATCCTCAGCGATGAACGGTAGCTGGCCCAACTCTTTTTGCACCGCTTGGAAAAAGTCCGCGCCCGGGCCCGGCGCCCATTCGCCAGTCTTCGCCGTTAGCGCCCCAGCCGGCACGTGCCACGCGGCCGCGAACCCACGGAAGTGGTCCAAGCGAATCACGTCTACGTGAGACAAGAGGGCGCGCAGGCGGTCGATACACCACCGATAACCGGTCGAGCGCAGGGCATCCCAGTTGTAGACGGGATTGCCCCACAATTGTCCTTGCGTACTGAAATAGTCGGGAGGCACGCCGGCGACGAAGCGGGGCCGGCGCTGTTCGTCCAGAAGGAATAACTCAGGATTGGCCCACACGTCACTGGAGTCGGGCGAAACAAAGAACGGCAGGTCGCCGATCAGACCCACGCCTTTGGCCTGGGCGCGTATCTTGAGTTGCTCGCCTTGCCGGAACAGCAGGAATTGTGCAAAGCGAACTTGATCGATTCGAGTTGCCAGCTCGCGCCGGGCCCTGGATAAGGCATCCGGGCGGCGCTGAACCAGCTCGGCTGGCCACTCCAGGTAATAAGCGCCTTGATACTTGATTTTTAGCGCTCGAAATAGCGCATAGTCTTCCAGCCAACTTGCGTTCTTCGCACAGAACGCGTCGTAAGCAGGCCGCAGGTCTTTGCGCTCGCCGTCTCTAAAATAAGACCAGGCCTTTTCGAGCAGCCGGTGTTTGAAGGGGATAACGGATTCGTAGTCGACCACGTCCGCGGGGAACTGAGCGTCACAGTCGCTCACCCGCAACAACCCGTCCTGCATCAGGTAGCCGGGGCTGATCAGCAGCCCGTTGCCCGCAAACGAAGACAGTGATTGATAAGGCGAGTTTCCATAACCTGTCGGGCCTAACGGCAGCGCCTGCCACCATTGTTGGCCGGCATCATGGAGTAGATCGATCCACGAAAACGCCTGCGATCCCAAATCACCGATGCCATATGACGATGGCAGAGAGGTGACGTGCAGCAACAAGCCGGAAGCGCGGTATTCGGGCGGAAACGGCGGAACGCTCGTTAACACACTCATCGCTGGGCTCCCAGCGCATGGTTCACGATCTCCTGGGCTTCGCTCACGATCGCGTTCAGATGTGCCTGGCTCTTGAAGCTCTCGGCGTAGATCTTATAGATGTTCTCCGTGCCCGATGGCCGGGCGGCAAACCACCCGTTGTCGGTTACTACTTTCAAGCCGCCGATGGGAGCATCATTTCCCGGCGCTCTGGTCAGCTTGGCAGTGATTGGCTCGCCCGCCAGATCCTTTTCCTTCACCGCGTCAGCCGAGAGTTTTTGCAATGCTGTCTTCTGCTCGGGCGTGGCGGGCGCATCGATGCGGGTGTAGTACGGAGCGCCAAACTCCGCCGTAAGGTCGCGGTAGTGCTCCCCGGGATCCTTTCCGGTGCGAGCGGTAATCTCAGCCGCCAGCAGGTCCATAATCGGCCCGTCCTTGTCGGTCGTCCAGACGGTGCCGTCAAGACGAAGAAAACTCGCTCCAGCGCTTTCTTCCCCGCCGAAACAGTAAGTACCGTCAAAGAGTCCCGGAACAAACCACTTAAAACCAACTGGCACTTCGCGTAGTTCGCGGCCGAGCTTTTGGACTACCCGATCGATCATGCTGCTGCTCACCAGGGTCTTCCCAACGGCAACGTCCCGGCGCCACTGTGGCCGGTGTGTGAGCAAGTATCGGATGGCCACGGCGAGGTAATGGTTCGGGTTCATCAACCCAGCCACGGGAGTGACGATTCCATGCCGGTCGGAATCGGGATCGTTAGCGAAAGCCACCTGGTATTGGTCTTTCAGCGCGACCAGCCTGGCCATGGCGTACGGACTGGAGCAATCCATGCGGATTTTGCCGTCATGATCCACGGTCATGAACGAAAACGTGGGGTCAATCGTAGGGTTGACGATGGCGATATCCAGTCCGTAAAGAGAGTTGATCGGTTCCCAATACGGCCGCGCGGCTCCGCCCAGCGGATCCACGCCAAGTTTGAGGCCAGCGGCTCGAATAGCGTCCATGTCAACGACGTTCTGGAGATCGCGAACGTACGGCAGAATGAAGTCTTCCTGATGCGTGGCCGCGGCCTGGATAGCTTTAGCGAAGGGTACTCGCTTCACCCCCGCATTCCCCGCTCGCAACAATTCGTTCGCCCGGCCTTCCACCCAGTGCGTCACGTCAGTATCGGCTGGGCCGCCGTTGGCCGGGTTGTACTTGAAGCCGCCATCCTCCGGCGGGTTGTGCGACGGCGTGATGACAATTCCGTCAGCCAGATGTTCTTTGCGGCCTCGGTTATAAACGAGAATCGCTCGCGAGATGACCGGCGTC
This sequence comes from Bryobacteraceae bacterium, assembly GCA_035314765.1. Classification (GTDB taxonomy): domain Bacteria; phylum Acidobacteriota; class Terriglobia; order Bryobacterales; family Bryobacteraceae; genus DATFZA01. Next base: position 151 of record DATFZA010000705.1, on the reverse strand, counting down.
GGAGTTACGCCGTCGCCCTGCTGGATAATCGTCTCCACGTTATTCGCCGCCAGCACCTCGAGTGCGGTGCGCTGCGCGGGCCCGGACAGCGCGTGGGTGTCTTTCCCCATATAGAGTGGGCCGTCCGTTCCCTGCCCTCGCCGGTAGTCGC
>DATFZA010000704.1:0-3934 GCA_035314765.1 Bryobacteraceae bacterium | reverse complement strand
AGTTCGTCGATATAGGAGCCAGAGGTACGGATTTCGGCTTGCAGTATTGCCGGCGGTGTCCGCCCAGCGCAGACTTCCGCCCAACCCCGCGACAGCGCTTGCATTGCCAATGCCCGCGCCGCTTTGAACTGCACTTCGATTTTCCCCAGTGTTGCCTGGAATTGCGGTTGCGCGGCCAGTGGTGTTGTTGCCGTGATGCCGCGGCTCTTGCTGATTGCTTGGGTGGTGATTTCGTCGAGCGCACGACGCGCAATTCCCAGCGGGACGCCCAAATGAAATGCGGTAAAGAACGCGGGAAAGCCAAGCCGAAACATCACCTTCTCGCCGGTAACAACGTTGCCGTGGATTGCATCCATCATCGAAAATGTCATGTTGTCCGGGACAAATACGTTATCGATGCTGTAATCGCAGCTGCCGGTGCCCCGCAATCCCGCGACCTGCCAATTGTCATGGACCGTGACCTGTTCGCGCGGCAAGACAGCCACCCGCAATCCGGCGGGTGGTGGTTGACCGGGCACTAGCGCCCCCGCCACAACCCAATCGGCAAAATGAATGCCGCTGCCAAACGACCACCGGCCATTGACAAGATAACCACCATCGACGGGTTCGGCGGTACTATTTCGTGGCTGGACCGCGCCGGCAACGATCGGTACGCCACCGCCAAACACCCGGCGCGCCGATTCGGCGGGGAGAAACGCACCAGCAAACGCGGTCGCATTGGCGATGATCCCCAAGGTCCAGCCGACCGAACCATCGATCCGCGACAATGCTTCACAGACCTCCATGACGGTTAGCGGGTCGGCTTCACAACCGCCAAGCTCGTGCGCACATATAAAGCGCAACAGGCTGGTTTGGTGGACCGCCTTGATAATCGGCTCGGCGAGCCGCCCGAGTTGTTCCGATTGGCTGGCGTATTCGCGCACCACGGGTGCGATGGTTTCGATTTCGGCCAACAGTTCGTCACCCAGCATGGCAAAGTTACCCATCAATCTCCCCGGTAATTTTGAGCGGCTTGTTCACTTAACCGGCGAAGCCTAACAGTGCACGCTATCCGGGATGGACAGCGCACGAATATCAAAAACCCGATGCGGGATGGGGATGTGTGAACTAGCTCACACTCAAATTGGATTTTTATGGAACGCGGGCGGGAGACATCCAGTCCGACATTCGCCAGATTCCCGGCCGTTTCGAGGCCAGGATCGCGTTTCTGACCGGCTTGGGCAACGGCAAATCGCCGTCGCCACGAGCAAAGGGCCATCGAAGCTGGTGGTTGACGGCGGCCCGACGCTGAAACGCGCCGCTTTGCTTCTACCAAGGCATACCTCTCCCCTCATTGCCCGGTGCACTTGGCTAGCGCTCGTCATGCCGGCGCAGGCGGTACCCGCAGCCGAGCGATCAGCGCCAGCGCATGGAGCTGGAGGCGGACGGCGTTGGCGGCGAAGGTCCGGCATGACAGCCGCGTCCATTTGAGCGCGCCCTTGCCTTCCTTGATCCACTGCTCCGCCGTGCCACGCTGGTTGTAGAAGGCGACGACCCGCTCGGCAGGCCGCGCCAGATTGGTCACGATGAAGCCGACACGCAGGTACAGCTCGCCCTGATGCCACTCGACCTTGGCCACGACGCGGCGTGGCTTGCTCCAGCTCTGCGCCTGATAGGTGAACCAACCGGCGCTGTTCAACCGGAGGCATCGCTGAAAATGCCCGGTGCGAGGCCGGGGCTTGCGTACCGAGCGCGCGACATCACCTGAAAACTTATGGATTGGATCGGCATCAGTGTCGCGGTCGGTACGTGGGCGGTCGCTGGCTTCACATGGTGGCTGGTGCAGGGGCAGCTATCGATTGCCAAAGAGCAACGCAAAATCCAGTTATTCTTGGAACTCCGGAAAGACTTTGACGGGAGTCTCCTCCGTGAGCGCCAGCTTTTGGCGAGGCAATTACTGAACAGCACGCCCCACGACGAAATAAACGAAACGGTGCTGAACTTCTTCGAAGATATGGGCATGCTGCTACGCCGCGATTTTCTTGATCGCGAAATGATTTGGGGCACGTTTAGCTATTACGCGCGGATGTGGTGGAGCGCGTGCAGAGACTATATAGCAAAAGAGCGCGAAGATGTTGGCGGCGACGAAACGTTGTTTACGGACTTCGATTATCTGGTGAAATTGCATTGCTGAAGATGACGCCCAAAAGCGGGGGAAATCGAGAACCGAACTCGAACCATCAACGTCTGCAATAAAACGATTTCTGGAAACCGAAGCGCGGCTGGTGTCGGCCACGTCGGCAATGTCAGCCGCGTAAGGGGCCTTATGGAAAAGAGCCGCACATCTTAACGGAAAATTCAACAAACTCAATAGATGCTTAGCGCCCAACGACGTATTGGAGGCGGCGATGTGGTGGTCGCGGGAGTCGCGGGAGCGCAGGAAGGAACCCCTTGCACAACGCCCTCACATAAAAGAGGCTTTGGCCGAAGCAGCGCCGATCTCTCAGGAAATAGACGACTTACTGAGGAACAAAGGCGTATCTGTCTGGACCGCTATTGTGGCGCTGGCGGCGAGCCTCGGAACAGCGGCGGCGGTCGCCACATCTGCTGGTCCACTCAAAGGATATCTTCGGGTCGCCCACCATTACGTTGATAGCGCCTTCTGGGTGGCTTACGCCGAATTCAAGCACAGCGCGAAGGGGTAGAAAACCGAGGTCTGAGTAGCATCGGTGGCATAGTGGCGATTTATAGAAAATCACCGGGCTTTGGTGAATAGCTCTGTGACAATGCGGTCAAGCGCGCGGTCGGCCTTGCGGAACGCAAGGCGGCAATCGTCGCTGTGTCTGTGGTAGCGTCGCGCATGCCGAACCGCCCCGAAGTTCTCGATCATCTCGGTCCATATACCCAACACGGCCCCATCGCCGCCCTGTGCGAATTATCCGAGCGCGTATGGCGCACTTACAATGAACTGTCTGCCGGATATATCCATTCCGACCCGAACAGCCGTGAATACCTCTTTTTGCGAATGCTCTACATCGCCGAGCTTACCAGTACGGCAATCCGACTCAACTCCACATGGGGTCTTACACACCCTGCGATGTCACTCTTGCGTGATCGCTACGAGCAAACAATCCGCTTTTCGTGGCTGGTACGGAATCCAGATCAATTCGAGGTCGAAAAATACGGACGCTTCAAGGTCGCGAAAATCAACTCCATTGTCAGGAGCCTGGACCCCGACACCATACAGCGCCTGGAAGCGGTATTCGGCCCCACTCCGACTTGGGCGACAGAAACCCCGACCAAGGAAGAACGTGCGCTTCTTGAAGAGTGGAATACGCTCGATCTCAAATCGATGGCATTTAAGCGGGACGCATTTCCTCCGCTCGCGGATACCATGTTGGCAAAACAGAAACTGGCACCCTCATACGAAGCAATCTACAGGCAGTTCAGCTCCGTCTCCCATTACGACCGCTTCAGCATAGAACTTCTAGGACTGCAACAATACCCTGACGGAAAGCTCGTGCTTGCCACCCAACCATACTGGCCTGGGCTGCTTCTATTACGAAACGCTGACTTCGACATCATCCAGTGCTTCGAGGCCGCGCACGTCTGTCATCAAAAGGATGCCGCGGAGATTTTCGAGAAGTTTCTGACAGAGTGGTATTTAATCTCCACGCAGATCACTGGCAGTGGGAATAGCTTGACCTGATGGAATATCCCTGTCTCTGATTTCAATGCTCCTAGGCTCGGAGGCCATGACTCGGGGCTATAGCCGGTTTTCTTGCCTCCCAGCGCGCGGCTGATTTTCATGCGGCCCTCGTCGCGCGGCGCATGGTGGCTATGCTGCGGTCGTAGCTGTCGGCCAATTCCTTCAAAGTAGCGCCCTGCGCGCGCCGTCTGGTGGCCTCCTTCTGTTGGGCCGGGTCGTCAGGGAAGGGGGGCGGCCCATGTGCTT
>DATFZA010000703.1:0-23567 GCA_035314765.1 Bryobacteraceae bacterium | reverse complement strand
TGGAGATCGTACGTATAGATAAGCAAAGCAGCTAGTCTCCGTGCGGACCTTTCCCCAATCAAATCCAGTTCCGCACGGGGACGCCCTTCAAAAGGGGGACAGCCCGCGTGTTTCCAGGTTTCCAGTAGACAGCCCGCACGGAATCAAAACCGCCCAGGCCTAACGTCTAGGCCAGGGGCGTGCATTCCCCCGTTGTGTCCCCATTTTCCGCCGCGAACTCGCCGGTTTCCATTCATCCTTCTGCGCGCTCCGACGATAATTTGAACAGGGCCGACGGACTCCCCGCACCAAATAGTACCGTACAGTACGGTGCTATATGGTCTTTAGGTCTGTTCTGTGCAATACTTTCTCCGTGCCAAGCACGCTTATCCAAAGCAAATTGTTTTTGGTATCGGTCCCCAAAATCGCCTCTGTTGAGTCGAAAAATGAGTATGCCGACGACGGGAGTGCCCGCATGACCGAAGCCTACGGTCGAGTAGCGGGTGATTTGATTGGCGTCGCATTGCTGTGCATCTCGATTTTCGCCGCTATTGGATTCTGCCTGTCGAAATGAAGTGAAGTCGAACTAGGCCAATTGGTCTTCGAAGCAGTATTTCATTGAAAAAGGTTGCTAATGGGATGAAGCCCACAAAGGCTACTCCCGGCTGGATGTGTCGACTCGCTGTCTTGCTTTTCTGGTCAAACTCACGGACTTTTTTCAAGGGCATCGACCACGGATGGATGAAGGCGCTCGACCTGTACCCGCCGGACCGCGCTCAGAACGCGAGTTCGGAGGCCTCCCTAGATCCTAGCCAATCGCTTGAATCCAAGAATAAGCTCCATGACGATACCAATCAATATTAACGCCAACGCCACCGAGTGTGAGAACCCCAAGAATAGCGACCAGCGCTAATTTTCCCACTGGCCCTCGGAATCGAACTTTTTGAAGCAAGGAGGAACTGATGCCGGTCTGCGCAAGAATGTTTTCGAGCGTACTTGGTTTCTCTTCGGATGATTCCGACACAGGGAGCCATTATACCGAGTTGAGGCAGCAACGCCGCCACACAGATTTAGCGCACCTATCGGAGTTTTGGATTGCGAGTGCGAGATTACTCATGACAAGTGCGGTGTCATTGGAGGGGTACAGTTAACTGTCTGATTCTAAACACTAGATAACTATACATTGTGGTCAGCAACGCACCGCGTACCACGACCCGCATAGACTCCCATTTGACAACCGCCCCCACAATGTGTAATTATTCATTTGGCTGAATAAAAATTCAGTCAACGAGAAGGAGGAACCACTCATGGCTACAGCTCGAACCGCCCTACGGACGCCGGCCAAGATCGCGGCATCGGACATCAAAGGCGATCTGGACCTTAGCCGTGAAGAACTGTTCCAACTCCTCGATCTGACCAAGAGCGTCAAGGCCAATCCCTCCCGCTACGCCCGCTCGCTCGCTGGCAGGTATTTGACGCTGCTGTTTGAGAAGCCGTCTCTGCGCACCCGTCTGACCTTCGAGCTGGCTATCAAGCAACTCGGCGGCGACGCTGTGGTGAGCACCGGCCCCATCGGCGATCGCGAGCCTCTCAAGGATGTCGCCCGCAATCTGGATCGCTGGACCAACGGTATCGTGGCGCGCGTATATTCGCATCAGACGATCGAAGAGCTGGCGCGCTGGTCCAGTGTGCCGGTGATCAACGCGCTCAGCGATCTCTATCATCCGTGCCAGGCCTTCGCCGACATGTTCACCTTGCAGGAGCACTTCGGGTCGGTGCGCGGCATCAAGCTGGCCTACATCGGAGACGGCAACAACGTCGCCCACTCCTTGCTGCTCAACGCGGTCCGGCTGGGAATTCACGTCAGCGTCGGTTGTCCCCACGGGTACGAGCCCAATGCCGGTATCGTGGCCCAGGCCACAGCATTGGCCGACCTTTGCGGCGCCTCGGTCGAGATCACCCACGATCCGGAGCGGGCCATCGACGGCGCCCACGCCGTGTACACCGATGTCTGGACCAGTATGGGCCAGGAGATGGAAAAAGAGCAGCGGCGGGCCATATTTGCGCCCTTCCAGGTGAACGCCGAGTTGTTTGTGCAGGCCGACTCCGAGGCGGTGTTTCTGCATTGCTTGCCGGCCAAGCGTGGGGAAGAGGTCACCGACGAGGTGATCGATTCGCCGCAGTCCATCGTCTTCGATCAGGCGGAAAATCGGCTGCACGTGCAGAAGGCGTTACTCCTGGGCCTTCTGTGAAGTTACTGGAAATGTCGTGAAACTGTGGGGTGGACGATTTGAAACGGGGCCTTCAGAGGTCTTTGAACGCTTTTCCGGTTCGCTCCATTTCGATCGCCGGCTAATTGACGCCGATTGCCGCGGTTCGCAGGCCTTTGCGCGCGCCTTAGAGCGCGCGGGCATTCTCACCGGCGCGGAACGTACTCAACTGGAACAGTGCTTCGAGCAGATTCGCACCGAAGCCGCCGATCCCGCCTTCTCTGATGGCGCGACGGACGAAGACGTTCACACGCTGGTCATCCGCAAACTCAAGGAGCGGGTGGGTGGCGTGGCCGACAAGATCCACACTGGCCGCAGCCGTAATGAACAGGTCTCGCTCGATGTCCGCTTGTGGCTGCGCGACGAGATTGATTCGGTTTCGATCAAACTGGTGAACGTGATGCAGTCCCTGCTGGACATGGCCCGTCAAAATCCCGGTGTCATTGTGCCCGGCTACACGCATCTGCGGCGCGCACAGGCCGTGCTCTGGGCGCACTACTTGATGGCTTATTTTGAGATGTTCCAGCGCGATCATCAGCGGCTGATGGAGACGCGCGAGCGGGTGAACGTGATGCCGCTGGGCTCGGGAGCCTTGGCCGGAAGCGGCTTTGCGCTCGACCGGGAAGCCATCGCGGCCGACCTGGGCTTTGACGCTATCACGCGGAACAGCATGGATGTTTCCGGCGACCGCGACTTCGCGCTGGATTTTCTGTATGCAGCATCGCTGATGATGCTGCACCTCAGCCGTCTGGCGGAGGATTGGATTCTGTATTCGAGCGAAGAATTCGGCTGGCTGGAATTGGGCGACGACGTGACTAGCGGTTCCAGCCTGATGCCGCAGAAGAAGAATCCCGACTCGCTGGAACTGATCCGCGGCAAGAGCGGGCGCGTCTTTGGCAGCTTCACTTCACTCTTTGTCACGATGAAGGGTCTGCCCATGACTTACAACCGCGACATGCAGGAAGACAAGCAACCGCTGTTTGAAGCCGCCGATCAGTTGTCGGCTTCGCTCGAAATGGCGGAAGGTGTGATTCGTTCCACGGTGCTCAAACCGGAGGCTCCCGCGCAGGCGGCCGACGATAGCTGGGTGGTAGCAACCGATCTTGCAGAAGCGCTGGCGCGCGCGGGAACGCCTTTCCACAAAGCACACCAGATTGTTGGCAAACTAGTACTCGAGAGCGTGCGCGCCGGCAACAAGCCCGCCGATTGGACCGCGGATAGCCTGGCGAAGTTCGCCCCGGAGTTTGCGCTGCCCGGTATAGCCTCGCTGCTACATCCAGCCGAAGGCATGAAGACTCGCGAATTGCCCGGCGGCACTGGCCCGGAAACGGTCGAGAAGGCTCTGGACCGGGCGGCGAGCCTGCTCGCCGAACTCCGTCAATCGTCATGAACAAAAGCGTTCGCCAGGAACAGATTCTCAAACTGATCCGCAAGCGCGAACTGCACACCCAGGAAGATCTGTCGCAAGCGTTAGAGCAGGAGTTCCAGACGCAAGCCAAGCAGGTGACGCTTTCGCGCGACATTCGCGATCTGGGGCTGGTGAAAACGCAGAGCGGGTACCGGCAAATGGGCGCGGCGGGCGGCGGCACCGATCTGGCCAACGTCGCCGCGGAATTCGTGGTCGACGTGCGGCAGGCGCAGAATCTGATTGTGCTAAAAACGTCGCCGGCGCATGCCAATTCAGTCGCTGTCGCCATTGATGAAGAAGAAGACCCCGGCGTGGTGGGCACGGTGGCTGGTGATGACACGGTACTCGTGATCACCGCCGACAACGCAGCGGCCGCGCAATTCCGGGAACGAATGCTCTCGTATCTGTGAATCGTTTGGGCAGCTTCGCCGCACAGGCTAAAGCCTGTGCCACCCCAAGTGGCCCATTGAGCACGAGTTTCTGCATTTCTGAAATGATGCAAGAGTCTGGTGGCACAGACTTTTAGTCTGTGCTGTGCGGCCGCTTTGGATTGCCTATTTTGTTAGGAGGGCTTCTATGAAGACCGAACCCTGGCTGCGAGGTCCGATCGAGCAAGTCCACCCGCTGCTGGCGCCGATTTTGTACTCGTTCCAGCAGGCGCGCGAAGACCTGCACCGCTGGACTGAAGGACTGAGCAGCGATCAGCTTTGGGCCCGGCCGCTGGGCTTAGGCTCAATCGGATTCCACATCCGCCACATCGGAGGCAGCGTGGAAAGACTAATGACGTATGCCATGGGCGGGCAACTCACCGCACCACAGCTCGCCGAGCTGGAGCGCGAGATGGAGCAAGGGCAGACACACGACGGTCTGTTGAACGATCTGGAAAGACGCTTTCAAGCAGCCGAACGGCAGGTCCGCACGCTGGACCCGGCTCGTCTCACCGAGCCCAGAGAGGTTGGCCGCAAACGGCTTCCCAGCACGCTTGGCGGCCTGCTGACGCACATCGCCGAGCACACGCAAAGGCACGTCGGAGAAGCGATCGTGACAGTGAAAGTGATACGAGCGACTACTCAGACGGACACAGCACCCGCTCACCCATAGAGTTCGCCAGGTGGCTCAGAATCGAGATCATCTCGTGCAGCGCCGGCTGCGGATTCACTAAGCTCAGGCGGCGGGACAGACCATACCAGTAGCGCAGCATGGCGAAGTCGATCATCAATAACCGCCGCTCCACCGGATCCGGGCCAAATTGAAACGCCGCGCCGTGCCGCAAGACGAACGTCAGCAACTGGTAGTCGCGTTCCAGGTCCTGATGGATGCGATCCAGTTCGTGGCGTTTGCGGGTTTCAATCAGGTCCTTCTGCAGTTCGAGGAATTTCAGTTGATTGGCTTGGATAACGAGCTGCCGGTAATCCTTGGCGGGCTTGGTGCTCAGGATCAACGTACATGCATAGCGGAACCAGATGGCCCCAACCGCAACCGTCAAACCGATGATGGAAAGAATGACAACCATCGTACGAGAACGCCCGCAATACCGGCCCAGTGCTGGACTGGACTAGTCTCATTGTTCTGTGCTTGCAGTCCTATTCTTCCATTCGAGTCGAAGTCTTACAAGAGATAAATACCTTCGTAAGGCATTTTCGTGTTTACGAGGTTAGGGTTTCTTCTTACGACCAAACACCATGTTGGCCGGCGGGATCCCTCGCTGCTGGCAATACTCCAGATAGAGTCCGCCATAGCTCTTGGTCACATAGTCGGGTTGCGAAAAACCCAATAATTTCGCGGTTTGATCGATCCATCGGGCGCCCCCTTCGATCTCCAGATAATTGCCGATCGGCGTCTCGTCCAGCATCACTATGCCCGGTTGCGCGGAGTGGGTGTATTCGGTTCGATACTTCTCGTATCGAAACCCCGGCTGGAAACCGAGGCGGCCGAGAATCTGGGTAAAAGCCTTAGGATCGTCGAGGTGGGTCTCCAACTCTTCCCGGTTTTTGTATTTGCCGGGTTTAGGGACGCCCTTGTAGCTGAGCAAAGTCGTCGAGTTCTCAGTGCGGATGCGCAGCAACTCCCCTTGCGTCCGGAGACGCTCGTCGGCGGTGTCGAAAAGCACGTTCGCTTCAAATATGCGCGCTTTGCTCGGCCGGAACTGGAGCTTGCGCAATTGACGGCGGATCGGTTCCAGGTCCGGGGGAAGCGGTAGCTTGATTTCTCGCTCGGTGGCCATGTGTACAGCATGGCACTCTCAGAGATGCGCTCGCCGTCCGAAACGGTAATTGAATGACAACGTGGCGTAGGAGGGGATGTAGACGCCCGTCACGCGCTCCATTGGCTCACCCTCGCCGGGCAAGGCCAGCACTTCCGTGGTCTGGCCCGAGTAGCCACTCGCAAGCTGAGCGTGAACCCCCACCTGAAACTTGCCATCTTGGAAACTGCGCGATAAGGCAACGCGAAATTCGCGCACGGGAACGCTGACGAATCCATCTCCCAGCGGCTTGCGTCCTACCTCTTCGAATTCAGCTCGCGCATGCAGGTGGAATGGCAGCCGGTCTAACGTTCCGAGTACGTCGGCAATCAGCCGAGGCGCTTCCGGCACCGGAGTGCCGTCAGAAAGATCGCGCGCGTCGGCCTTCGATACGGAAGCCTGTAGAAGCCCGGCGCTAAAGTAATGACGGGCAGATACGGTCATGTACCGGTTCCGGCTTGGCCCTTCGTTGAACTGAAGTCCGGTGTCGGGATCGATCTTGGCGAGCGACGCCTCCTGCGTAATGTGCCCCAAGGTTACGCGGAAGTCCGTCCCGCCGATCGTTTTACCAACTACCAATTGGTACGCGTGTGCCTGGCTAATCAGGCTGCCGGGCTGCGTTCCGGCGCCGATTCTGGGATCGTTGGTAAAAAATGTCTGGCCAAAGCTCAGGGAAACCGATGGCAGAGCCAGACCTTCGGGTGGCACGATAGCCAGAGTGGCTTTCGGCGAATTGATTCCCTGCCAGCGATGAAAGGAGTTCGTGGGATTCAGCAAATCGGTATTATCGAAGCCGATTTGGTCGCGCCGCCAGCCAACGTCATAGTGCAGCCACCGCGTTATGTTGCCGTCAATGGCGACAAACGGAGTCACAAAATTGAGTGTGACATCGTTCGCGGTTATTCTCTCGAAGGGTCCGTAGACAGACGGATCGGTTGACGCATAATGATCCAAATCGTCGCGGCGGGGCGCATCCCGAAAATAGTCGAGGCCGGCCATCACCGAGAAATGCTCGTTGAATTGTCGAATATATGCGCCGTTTCCGCCCGTGACAGTTCGAAATTCACTTTGCCGGATCAGGCCATCGCCAAAATTGGAATAAAGCGACAGATTGTAGGTTCGGAAGAAGCTGGATAGTTGCAAGTCGCTTGTCGGCGTGAGATGCCAGATGTCATTCACTACCAGCTCGCCGGTATGGGTTTGGTCGCGCTGCCGCGGGTCGATTGTGTCGTGCAGGTTCGGAATGTTAATCGGCGCCAACCCCGGAATCTTCGACTGGCCATAATATCCAATGAAGAGCAGAGTGATCTGGTGCGCGCCCCAATCCCATCCCTTGAACGCGTTGATTTTGTACTGCTGGCGATGTTCCAGTGTATCGAGGAAACCGTTGCCGTAGGACGCTTCAATCGCGAGCCACTTCCATCCCACGCTCAGATCGGTATCCCGGTAGTCCGCGGTAAACGTGGCGAACGGTTCGACGCTGGGTCGAATCGCGTAAATGGCTGCCAGGTCAACCGAGTGATTCCCCTCCCGCACATTGAATGCGCCGCCATCGGTTTCGACGCTTTCGATGACGGCCGGAACCAGGATGTTGGGGTCAGAATAGCCATTGCCGTGCGCATTGGCGCTCAGATTATTCGGCATCAGGAAACTGCCGACCTGGAGGAATTGCGCGATGGGCTCGCCGTGGTCGCCGGCGACGCCCGGAGCAAAGTATTGTGGTGCTTTGATGCCGCTGGAAGCCGTCTCAATCGGCAGTCCCGGAATGGAGACGGGAGCGCCAGGACGGCCGGGATTGGCGTCCAGGATTTCGTCTCGAACGAGAATTCGCTGCCCGGGATCGGGGTTCTGAATGTTGAAATTCTTGACATCGGCGGTCACCGTCACCGTGTCAGTGTGCTGTGCAACACTGGCGAAACGCAAGTCCAGCGTCAATGGTTCGCCACTGCCAAGGCGGATCGTTTTTTCTACGTCGTCAAATCCGGCCGCGGCGGCACTGAGATGATAGGTCCCTTCAGCCAAAGACAAGAAGACGAACCGGCCATCGGGGTTCGTGGCCGACTCCTTCATTACAGTTCCCCCACCGCCGGACAGCCGTAGTTTGGCGCCAGCGACAGGTCTGTTTTGCAGATCGGTCAACTCGCCTGAAATAGTGGCCTCGCCTGCCCACAAGCACGGGAAGGAAACCAGACACAGCAAAACGACAAGACGCGGAGGGATACACATACTCTCTTCGTGCTACGAAATTTATGAATGTGCTACCGAGGTGAATCGTAGCACAAGTTGTCATAGTGTGCTACGAGAGAGATAGTGAAGTTGGATTGCTTCTCTCTGCCCATTCGGAGGAAAAAGTTAAGTGACGGAACTCGCACGGGTCGGCATCGCGATCAGCGAAGACTTGCTAGAGGAATTCGACAAGCTGATCGAGAGCCGCGGTTATAACAATCGCTCTGAGGCGTTTCGCGATCTGGTTCGCAACGAGCTGGTTAACGAGATTTCTGCTTCCGCCGACGCGGAAGTCTTTGGCACCATCACCTTGATCTACGATCATCATGCCCGCTTGCTGGCGGAGAAGCTCACGGATATTCAACACCGGCACTACGCTTCTATTTTGTCGAGCATTCACGTGCATCTCGATCACGACAATTGCCTGGAAGTGATTCTGGTTCGCGGCAAATCTTCGCTGGTAAAAGATCTGGCGAATGGATTGATCGCGACAAAGGGCGTAAAGCACGGCCGGTTCATGCTGACGACGTCCGGCAGGAATCTTCCGTAAACGAGGTGAGAAGCTGCGCCCCCCAACCTTGAAATTTCGTAACCTTTTCGCCCTTGACCAGTATCAGGAGAGTGCTACAAGATCTGCGTTTTTCCTTTCGCGAGTTGCGTAGGCGGCCGGGCCTCGCGGTCACGGCCATCGTTTCCCTGATCCTGGGGATCGGGGCGACCACCGCCGTGTTCAGCGTCATCTACGGCTTGCTGGCCAATCCTTATCCCTACCAGGCGGCGGACCGCATGATCCACCTTGTTCTGAAGAACGACAAGGGTGAGGAGCGCTGGCCCGGCATCACCGGCTCACAACTCAAATCGCTCAAGCAGGTAAAGTGCCTGGAGAGTGTCGCCGCGACTTGGGGCACCTGGAATCTGACCACGACCGGTGAAGATCTGCCGCAAGACGTGCCATCGACTCAACTCACATCCAATGCCGGAATTCATTTCGGTGTTCCGGCGCTGCTCGGCCGGACGATCATTCCATCGGATGCTCCGGATGGTCAGGATCCGCAGCCGGTGGTGGTACTGAGTTACTTGTTTTGGCAGCGGCATTATGACTCGGACCCAACGGTGGCCGGGCGAACGCTGGAACTGGTCCATAAGAGCTACACCATTGTCGGAGTGCTGCCACCGCGGTTCACCTGGGACGACGCCGACGTCTATCTGCCCTTGAAGGTCACCAATGATCCGAGCATCCAATACAGTCCGCTGTTGAGGTTGAAGCCAGGGGTAACGCATGCGGCGGCGAATGCTGAATTGCAGCCGCTGCTGGAACAGTTCGCGCGGGAGACGCCCACTCATTTCCCGAAGCAATTTCGCGTGCAAGTGAAAGGGTTGAACGATCAGTTTGAGGAGCGGCTGGGCCGCCAGCTCTATCTGATGTTCGGAGCGGTGGCGCTGCTGCTCCTGATCGGATGCGCCAATGTATCGATCCTGTTGCTGGCGCGCGGAACGGCGCGGCAGCACGAGTTGGCGATCCGCAGCGCCATCGGCGCCAGCCGTTGGCAGATCCAGAGGCAATTACTGTCGGAAGCGCTGGCTTTGTCGCTAACGGGCGCCGCGGGAGGCGTGGTGCTGGCGTACCGGCTGCTGCCGCTGCTGGTGCGCTGGCTGCCGGATTACGCGGTTCCGCACGAAGCGGTGATTCGCATCAACGTGCCCGTACTGGCGTTCAGCGTGGTGGTCGCGATGATCACGGGCGTGATGTCCGGACTCGCTCCGGCGTTCCAGTTTTCGCGGCCGGCGGTGGCGCAGCTCATTCAATCGAGTTCCCGGCGCTCCACGGGAGGCGCTCGCGGCAAGCGCACGTATCAGGTGCTGGTGGCCGGGCAGATCGCGCTGACGCTGCTGTTGCTCACGGCGGCTGGCGCGGTTGTGAACGGGTTCCTCCGGCTGATGCGAACGGATCTGGGTTACGATCCGCGCCACACCATGTCGGTGGGGATTCCCGTACACCAGAACTCGCATGTGAGCTGGGACGACCGTGCGAAGTATTTTGAGCAGTTGCTGGCGCGGGTTGCGGCGATGCCGGAGGTAGAGGCGGCGGGGATATCGACCAATGCAACTCCGCCTTCGAACGGCAACGATTTGACCTTCGAGATCTTCGGACGTCCCGCGGGAGAGCGCGAGGAGTTGCGGGCAAATTGGGTGAGCCCGGAGTACTTCACTGTGTTGCGGATTCCGTTGCTGCAGGGCCGGTTCTGGGATCAGACTGAGGTTGGACGCGGAGCCCGGCTGGCGGTGATCAATCAAACCATGGCGCGGCAATATTGGCCAAACGGCGACGCGGTCGGAAAACAGGTGCGGTTGCCTGAGGTCAAAGCGGAGCCGCCTTTCACGCAGGCGGTGGCCGACTGCAACGGGTGGTTGCAAATTGTCGGCGTAGTGGGGGATGCGCGGAACGACGGGCTCCGGAAGCCGGTAAAGCCGTCGGTGTATGTGCCGTATACGTTGTCGATGCGCATGTATACTCAGATTCTCGTCCGGACGCGAGCGGAGCCGCTTGGTGTGTTGAATCGGGTGCGCGCCGCGGTGAAGGCGGTGGACGGCGATCAACAAGTATTCGGACATACTCGGGATCTGGAGCACTGGATCGAGCGCGAAGACGAATATGCGTATGGCCGGCTGGCGGCAGCTCTGTTCAGCGCGTTTTCCCTGCTGGCGCTGGCGCTGGCGGCCATCGGGCTGTTCAGTGTAGTGTCGTATGGCATGGCGCAAAGAACAAATGAGTTCGGAATCCGAATGGCGCTGGGAGCGACACCCGGGCAGGTGATTGGCTTGGTGCTTCGATCCACGGCGTGGACCGTGGGGACCGGTTTAGTAACCGGAGCGGTGCTGAGTCTCATGTTCAGCGGCCTGTTGCGGCGCTGGGAGGAGGGAAGTGCGCACTCGCCATTGACGACGGCGGCGGTAGTGCTTCTGCTGGTGGCGACTGCGGCGATGGCGGCCCTGATTCCTGCGCGGCGCGTCTTTGCGGTGGATCCGATGGACGCGCTGCGGTATGAGTAGCTCAGCTACGTGAGCTTCCTCCTCGGCATTGGCTGGCAGGGAGAAACAGTCAGCTTCTTCACGTTGAATGGCTCGACGTCCATGGTCAGCAGGAACGGCTCTTTGGAGAACGCGGCCGCCACGCCCGTCCAGTGAAGTTCGCTGCCGATTTCGGGCTTGCCGATAAGTGGCTTCTCGAGTTTCAGAGCGACGTTCTCGCGCGGATTCCGCGCATCGCTGGGAAGGCGGATGGCCACGCGCAGTTCCGTGGGCCGGCACGCCGGACGAGCCTCAACCAAAACACCTTGGAGTTCAGGAATCGAAACACCCTTTAGTTCGGATTCAAAGTAGTGCTCGCCATCAATTCCCGAGAGCGCCTGCCGAATTTTCATCCACAGCGCTAACTCCGGATGTTCGATTTCGAGTTTAGCCTCTTGTTCGCCCTCTATCTCCGCAACGGACTTTATGACAAATCCGGCAGGTGGAAGGGGCGATTGCTGAGCCAATTCCTTTAGTTCCTTGAGACCCCGCGGGTCTGCGCCGTGAAACTGCGTGTATGATTTCTCCATGTATGGGAGCACGGTCGCCTGTTGCCATTTGCCGTCCGCCATGCCCTTGACCGGATCAAGCGAGCTCGCGCGAGCCAATTCGTACAATGCCAGAGAAGATTTCGCCGGATCGGACTTCGCGAGGCAGATATTGGCCAAGGCAAGCAACCAGGCTGCCTGAACGCTCTCCGGGAACTGTTCAATTGCTTTCATCGCCGCGGCTTCGGCGCCGCTGCAATCGTTTGCTTTCATGGCGCGTGAGGCCGGAAGAATCGCGATGTATAGAAGTGCGGCCTGAGCGGCCGATCGCAAGTCCGCGCGCGTTGCCGCCCAAGCGGGCGCGGTCGCGCCTTCGGGTGGTGTGTCATAAGAATCGAGGAGACCGGCGGCCTTCGCCGCCGTGGCGATTTGCTGCGGGCTCGGGTCGGGAACACGCTGGATCGCCGACACGACGTCGTACAGAACACGGATCACGGTCGCGGGATTGGCAGAAGCGAATCGATCGTTTGCCAGCACGCCTCCGGCGGCGTCGAGAACCTTCGGCGCTTGAGTAGCGCCAGCATACGCCTGAACGTAGAGTATTTGGCGGTCGTCTTTGAAGTCCGAATCGGGATATTTCTCACTCCAATGCTCCAAATCGGTCAGCGCCTTCGAGAAATTGTTGGCCCGGAAATCCTTGGTGACCTCATCGTAGACATCGAATTCTTCGCGATCTTCGTAGTTTTTTTGCGGTTGGGCGGCGGCGGTAGCGGTACCAATCGCACACAAGACGATCCAGGCAACGAAATGCATACACGTGTCCTCTTTTGTTTTCTTTTTGTCGAAAATGGCTGTCAGGGAAGCACAGGCTAAACTAAAGCCTGTGCCACGAGGCCGCCATCAGTCTATGCAGAAATACCAAAACTCCGGTTGCTGGCTAGAGTCCGTGCCATGGGCGCTGCAAAGTGGCACAGGCTTTAGCCTGTGTTGTATTAGGGCACCACTTCGAACGTTACCCGATCTACCCAAACGCGTCCTCTTCCGATCGACATGACGCCGAACTTGATAAACGTCGCATCCCTATCGATGCGTGCCCGGATCTCTCGAAGCGTCCACTCCGGCGAGAGAACCGCGCGGTCGCTCATGTCGTCGAAAAACCCCTTCTTGTCGTCAGCCCGATCGACGCTCAGCCACATCTGCCCGCGATCGTCCGCGGCGGTCGGCTCCAGGCGCAACCAAGCCGTCAGACGGACCGTCTTGCCCCGGTAGGCCGCCGCTTTGAAACTCTGCATCAAATTTCCGGCGCGTACTGGTTCGTTTTCCGGTACCAGAACCACCGCGCAATTATCGTGGTTCATGCAGCCATCCCGCCGCATCTGTGCCCAGTGATCGACATCATTCGGCAGCGCGGGCACGAACCACGCGTCTGGCAGCTTTCCAGCCACGCCTTGCTCGAACTTCAGATTCGCTGGACCAGAGACGGAATATTCCCAGCCTGCCAGCCGCAAGCGAGTCGGCGCTGCTTCCGGCTGGTCGCTGTAGTCTTTCACGATTCGCGTATACTCATCGAAAGCCTCGCGTCGCCGCTCGAGCTTTTCGAGGCATCGCGCGTAACGGTAGAGGGCGCGAGCCACTGCGGGCTTGCTCGCCGATTCGCGGATCACAGACTGATACTGCCCCATCGCGCCTTTCAAATCGCCGAGTACGATTTCCTGATGGATGGCCGCTTCCAGCTTCTGCTCGGAATCGACGCCCGCCGCAGCCGCTGTTCCCAATGCCGCTAAGATCAACACCAGTCGTCCTCTGGTAAACAGCATAGAAAACCACTGTCTGAGTACGATCGCGGATTGGTCAGATTTGAGTAACATTTTAACCCTCAAACCGGTAACCCATGCCACGAACGTTGACTAGAAATCTTGGATTTACCGGATCCGGCTCAATCTTCTTTCTGAGATTCGCGATGTGATTGTCGACGACCCGGTCTGAAGCAAACGTGTCCCCCGCCCACGCGCCCGCCAGCAATTGCTCTCGCGTCAGTACCCGGCCGCGCGACCGAATAAATACGGAAAGCAGCCGAAACTCGATCGGCGTCAGTTCCACCGGCTGGCCGCCTTTACGCACTTCAGCCCGATCGAAGTCCACCTCCACATCGCCGAACGAATGGCGGCCGCCGGGCCCATCGGTGTGTCCCCTGCGCAGCAACGCCTTGATCCGCGCGCGAAGCTCGCGCGTCCCAAAAGGCTTGGTTACGTAGTCGTCCGCGCCCAGTTCAAGTCCCATGACTTTCTCCGCCTCCTGGGCTTTGGCGGTCAACATCAGGATCGGGCTGTTCAAGCCGCGGCGGCGCAACTCACGGCACACGTCGAAACCATCTTTGCCGGGCAGCATAACGTCGAGCACAATCAAGTCGAAGGCAGTATCCAGAGCTTTCCGGCAGGCGGCATTCCCATCCGCGAGAACCTCCACCTCATATCCCTCCATCTTGAGGTCATCCTCCAACCCGAGGGCTATGCCCGGCTCATCTTCCACGATCAGGATTTTTGACATGCCTTCTCCATACCATTTCCGCTTCTGGCCGGGAATAACATCGTGAAGGTACTTCCGCGTCCCAGTTCGCTGGCTACCACCATCTCCCCGCCATGCGCCGCAACAATGTGGCTCACCATGGCCAGCCCAACACCCGACCCCTTCACGTTGGCTGCCGCCGCGGCACTGCCTCGCATGAACTTTCTGAAGATGGTCCTCCGTTCCGCCTCGGCGATACCCAGTCCTCGATCGCGCACCCGTATGGCGACCTTTTCCCGTTCCATTTCGCAGCCTACCCAAACCGTCGGCTGGTCGGGAGAATATTTCACTGCATTGTCCAGAAGGTTCCTGAGAGCGACGGATATCGCTTCGGCGTCCGCTTCGATCCAACAAGGAGCATCGGTTCGCACCGTCTCGATGTGCTTACCGGTGCTGGCGATTTGCGGCTCAAATTCCGAGACCACGCTCTCCACAATCGCCGAAGCATCGAGTTCCTCAAATTGATATTGGCGCGCGCCTGCTTCCATCCTGCCGAAATTGAGCAGACCCTCGATCAGGCGCTGCAAACGAGTGGTTTCTCTGACCAGCGTCTCGTAGTATACTAGCCTGCGCTCCTCGCCCGGAACCCTCCCGAGCGCCAGCATCTCGGACAACTGCCGCATGGACGTTAGCGGAGATCGAAATTCGTGCGACACCGTAGATACGAAATGGGACTGCATTCGCTGCACCTCGGCCTCGCGCCGGATGGCGCGAGCGATAAAGTAGGTACCGAGAACCAGGAACAACATCATGACGGAGAGGCCCAACAGCAGGAATCTCTGTTGCGCAAGCAGTTCGCTCTCCTTCGGCTTCGTCTCCGAAACGAACAGCGTCCAGGGGAGTTCGCTTTCAGCGGCGGTGCGAACCACCGATCGAGCGGACCCGTCTTTCGTTCCGGCCAGAGTGTGGCCTTCCGCATCCACGAATGCGAAGTGGATTCCCGCGTCCGCCGGACCCCGTTGAAGCAACGACTCCGGGTGGGTGACAAGGACTCGCCTTTGCTCCGGCGTGCCGCGCCAGATCAAAAGGATGGGAGCGCCGCCGATCCAAGCGATCTCATGGCCACGCGCATCGGGATGATTCACCCGGTCGTTCCAGACAAACTGGGCGATCTCCGTCAGCCGCCTTTTTTCCTCGGGCGGCGGTTCAGCCGTTCCTGCCATCCGGCCTGCTTCCGACCAATAGAACTCAAACTGGCCGCGAGTGAGCCGCCAACGGCCCGAGCTTAGATCATTTCTTAGCTCCATTGCCTCCCGAGGACTCTGCGACAGCTCACACACCGCGTGCCTGGCAACCAGCGCCGCCGGCACACCCGCAATATTCGCGTCTATGGCTGCGAGTTTCCGGTAAGCCGTGATGCTCTCTTCGCGTCTACCTAGTTTTCGCAGGACGCGGGCGATCCGGAGCAATGCCCCGGCACGCAGGGAAATGTCCGTCGAATTTGCAAATCGCTCAAAAGCGCGCAGGGCCTCCTCCGGCTGGGATTCCGGGAACTCGAATAATTCGGCTTCGGCAAAAACATCGGGATGCGGCTCCGGATCGGGCGGCGGGAAAGGATAGGACAGCAAGCGGCCCGGTGGTGTGGCGTCGAGCGACGTCGGACTCAAGGTGAACAAGAGATCGCCTAGGGACACAAGGCCGGCGCCGAGGCGGTCGCTGGACTCCGCTATCGTCCCGCGAACGATGGCGGTGATGCGGTCGGCTGCCTGTTCCAGCCGCTCACGCGAGCTCTGCGCCTCCACCATACGCTGCTGCTCGAGCAGCCGCCAGGCAAAGAAAGCCATGGTGGAAATGGAGGCGAGCGTCAGGACGAAAAGGAGACACAGGAGCGTCCGAGTCGGAGTCCGCCACTCCCCCCGAGACGTCATGACATCCTGATTGTACGCGTTAAGTTCCCCGAATTGAATCGGATTTGTGTCAGGAAAGCGTCAGGTCATGGCTGCGCGCGGCACGATCGCAATGCCGTTTCGATTGGCGTTCGCGTTCTGCCTGGCCGCAGACGTTAAACTGAAACCGGGAGAATGCCGATGGCTACGCCGACCAGCTCAGAGACACCGGTAGTAAAGGCGGAAGAAAATGTCCAGCATGCGCTGCCCAGCCATGAGGAACTGATCCATGCCTATCGGGCGATGTACCTGGCGCGGCGGTTGGACGATCGGGAGATTCTGCTGAAGCGGCAGAATAAGATCTATTTTCAGATCAGCGGCGCCGGACATGAGGCTGTTGGGGCGGCGGCGGGGTTGCTGCTCAAGCCGGGGCATGACTGGTTTTACTTGTACTACCGGGACCGGGCGCTGTGCCTGGCTTTGGGCGTCACTCCCGACGAAATGCTATTGGGCGCGGTGGGCGCGGCCGCGGATCCGGCGTCGGGCGGCCGGCAGATGCCTTCGCATTGGGGCGATAAGACGCGGAATATTGTCACTTGCTCGTCGCCGACCGGAACGCAATTCTTGCAGGCGGTGGGGTGCGCGCAAGCCTGCAGGATGCTCGAGCCGGAATCGGATGCCGTGACGCTGGTGACTTCGGGCGAGGGCGCAACCAGCGAGGGCGAATTCTGGGAAGCGCTGAACGCCGCGTGTCTCGAAGAATTGCCGGTATTGTTTCTGATTGAGAACAACGGGTATGCGATTTCGGTTCCGGTGGAAGCGCAGACAGCGGGCGGCAATGTCGTTTCCCTGGCGAGCGGATTTCCGCTGAAACGGTTTGAAGTGGACGGCACCGATTTTGTGGCCTGTTATCGAGCGCTCGAAGAGGCGGTCTCCTATTGCCGCAAGGAAAAGAAACCGGCCGTGGTGCAGGCGATGGTGACCCGGCCCTATTCGCATTCGTTGTCAGACGACGAGAAGCTTTACAAAACGAAAGCCGAGCGAGCGGCGGAAGAAGCGCGCGATCCGATTTTGCGGTTTCCGGAATGGCTGGTGTCGGAAGGGATTCTCGATCGGAATCGGCTGCAGTTGGTAGTGCATGAGGCGGAGCAGGAGATTCAAGAGGCGGTGGATCGGGCGTTGAAGGCGGCGCCGCCGGCGCGCGAGTCCGCGTTGACGCACCTTTATTCAGGGGATGTGGATCCGGCTTCCGGCGCTTTTCAGACTGAGCCGCAGTTCGTTGGCGGCGAGCCACGGACGATGGTCGACTCCATCAACCTGACGCTGCATGAAGAGATGGCACGCAATCCACAGATGCTGGTATTCGGCGAGGATGTGGCCGATTGTTCACGCGAGGCCAACCTGCGAGAGGTGAAAGGTAAAGGCGGCGTGTTTAAAGCCACCGCCGGTCTGCAGATCAAGTTTGGCAGCAAACGTTGTTTCAATAGTCCGTTGTCGGAGGCGGGCATCGTGGGCCGGGCCATCGGGATGGCCGAGCGCGGGCTGAAGCCGGTGGTGGAGATTCAATTTTTCGACTATATCTGGCCGGCCATGATGCAGATTCGGGATGAACTGGCGACGATCCGCTGGCGGTCGAACGGGGCGTTCAAGGCGCCGATGGTGATTCGCGTGCCGATCGGAGGTTATCTCAATGGCGGAGCGATCTACCACAGCCAGAGCGGCGAGGTGGTGTTCACGCACATTCCGGGATTGCGGGTGGTGATGCCTTCGAACGCGCTGGATGCGTCGGGGTTGCTGCGCACGGCGATCCGCTGTGACGATCCAGTGCTGTTTCTGGAGCACAAGAAACTGTATCGCGAACCGTATAACCGATCGCCGCATGCGGGGCCCGATTACCTGATTCCGTTCGGCCAGGCAAAGGTCGTGAAACCGGGCGAGCGGCTGACGGTGATCACCTATGGCGCGCTGGTGCAGAAGTGCCTGCAAGCGGCGGCGCAGCTGGAACAGCGCGATGCGTCGCAGACGCTGGAAGTGATCGATTTGCGGACGCTCGCGCCGTACGATTGGGAGGCGATCCGCGCGTCGGTGGAGAAAACCAGCCGCGTGATGATCGCGCATGAGGATACGCTGTCCTTCGGGTATGGCGCCGAATTGGCCGCGCGGATTGCCGATGAGCTTTTCGATTGTTTAGATGCGCCGGTGGGACGGGTGGCGGCGCTCGATACGTGGGTTGGATATAATCCGCAGTTGGAGAACGAGATTTTGCCGCAGGTGGAAAATATTGTGGCGGAGGCGGGGCGGCTGCTGGAGTATTGAGCCGGGAACGCTCTCCCAGTGTGGCTTTCGGGCGCCAGGGGACACCGCTGCGATAGTTCTGAGGCGAAGGAGTTCGGACTCGAGCCCGCAGTGTCCCCGTTCGCTCCCGTCCTTCCCCGTGCGCTTGTGTCCCCTTGCGGCCGAGCGCGGGCCGGAACTGCTTGCGCCGTGGCTTCCGCGCTTAGCGCGCGTGCTTCTCGTCTTCGGCCGCGCCAGCGGAGTCTCCGGCGGCTTTCTTGGCCGCGGCGCGGTTGCGGTAGGCGTTTCCGTAGGCGGGATCCAACTGAATGGCTTTGTCGAAATCAGAGATTGCGGCCTTGGCGTTGCGAGAGCGCAGATACGCATAGCCGCGCGCGTTGTACGCCGTGGCTTGGTTCGGTTTCATTTGGATGGCCTCGCTTAGTTCGGCGATCGCTTCCGGGAATTTCCCTTCCTGCGTTAAAGCGCGACCGCGCGCTTCGTGCTCGGCCGCGGAACCTGTTGTTGCTGCCGCTGCTGCAGGCGAAGGAGTGGGGCGCGGCTTTGGCGCGGGCGGCGGTTCGATGGATTTCGGTGCTGGCTCGGGCTTTGGCGCGGAAGCCACCAACGCGGCCGTTTCTCTGGGCGCCGGCGCGGGCAGGGCCGGCTTATCGGCTGGCGGCGCCGGCGCGACCGGCTCAGGTTTCGGCGCCGCGTCGGCTTCAGCGTGTATCGTGGCCAGTTTCGCGTTGGTCTTTTCCAAGACCTGTCTTGCCTCCGCGTAGTCCGGCCGTAGCTTGATGGCCTGCTCCAGATCGGGCTGCGACTTGGCGTAGTCACCCAAGAGGAAATATGCGCTGCCCCGGGCAAACCAGGCTTCCGGCAGACTGGGATTCAATTCGATCGCCTTTGCGCGGTCCCGGAGTCCTTCCTCATGCCGCCCGAATTGATGATAGGAGCCCCCGCGCGCGACGTACGCTTCGGCGTAACCGGGTTGCAACTTAACGGCCTGCTCCCGGTCAGCCAGCGCTTCCTCGTGTTTTCCTATCTTGACCAATGCCGCCGCCCGCGCCAGATACAAATAAACGTCGGTGGGCGAGAGTTTCATGGCCGCGGTAAAATCGTCCACCGCTTTGGCGGGCTCGTCGTTTTTCAAATGGGCCGCACCGCGATAAGTCAACGTTCTGGCGTTGTTGGGATCGATCGCCAGGGTTTGATCGAAGTCGGCAATCGCCTGGGGAAAATTTCCGAGTTGCCCGTTAGCGAACCCGCGGTTCTGGTAGGTCTCCGCGTCCGGCTTCAGGTTGATGGCCTGATTATAGTCGTCGATCGCATCCCGGTATCTTTCCAGTTTGAGATAGGCGTCTCCGCGGCGTTTGATGGGATCGGGGTCATCCAGGCGAAGTTTGATACCTCGTGAGTAATCGCGGATGGCATCCTTGGTGCGCCCAAGCGCCATTTCGGCCGCGGCCCGCCCATTGTAACCAGCAGCGGAATCGAGGCCGAGTTCGATGGCCCGGTCGTAGTCCTTGACGGCCTCGTCCGCTTGGCCGAGCTTAGCCAGAATCTGAGCACGAAGTTCGAACGGTTCCGGGCTCTTGGATAGCAGGTGTGCGGAGGTGTTGGCATCCTCGAGTGCCTCATGCGGACGGCCGGTCAGCAAACGAACGCGTCCGCGATGGACATAGGCGGTGGCCTCGTCCGCATCCTGGGCGATGGCCTCAGTGAAAGACTGCTCGGAGAGAGCAAATTGGCCCGCGGCTTCCAAGCGCAAGCCTTCTTTGAGGGCGCGCTCGGAGCGGCGTTCGGCTGCGGGCGCGGCGACGGCCGCGAGGCACAGCAGAGACGTCAAAACATTTGAGCGCATGACCGTTCTGACTTCAGGATAAACTAACGTGCGGCGCTATGGGGTCCCCTCCCTGACGGTCGGGGCTATTGAGACTCGCTAAGTACAGTGACGGGCGCGCCCAACAGGTGGGCTAATAACCCTCAGTGCGCGGGTTACTGACCGGTTACTGACCCGCGGCACTCTCGAAAGCCTGCCATCATGCCAGGCGCCCAGGGGACACAGCTACGATAAATTTGATTGCGGGAGTTCGGACTCGGGCCCGCTGTGTCCCCATCCGCGCCGCGAGTCCGGTGGTTTTCAGTCTCCTTCAGCGCGCCCCGGCGCTCATACGGAACAGGTTAATAACCTGCCCCACAGGCCGAGATAGATGCGTCACGCTATGTTGCGAGCCTCCATAGAAGTGTGTCGCGCAAGAACGCCGGGGGAAGACACCAAGGGGCGCTTATTGGGGAAGAGTGGCGGTGGGAAGTGTAAACAACGAGAAGTGAGAAACGATGCGGCCGACAAAGCTGTCGCGCTCGGAAACGCTTACCCACTTGAGCAGGGCAGCTTCTCCGTCCTCGGAGAAGAATCCGACGCCGCCTTTGCTCAGACGGGCATCGGTCCAGGAACTGACCAGCTGGCCGTTCACCGAGGTCAGAAACCGGCTTCCGCGCACGCTTACACGGACTCGATAGTCGACACCGGGCTCGAGGGTCAACGGAAGAGGCAGTTCCACCCGCTCCCGTTCCCGGCCATCGAGGACAATAAAGCGAACCAATCCGGCGTTGGGAAGGGGACCGGGGCGTCCCATGGTCAACTTCGTGGCGTAGTAGTTGCGGGGATCGGTCGCGCGAAAAGCCCAATCCAGGCTCTTGTGCTCAATCTGGCCCATAAATTCGAACTCGTAGTTGGACAGCGCCGAGGAACGCTCCCAGATACGAACGCCTCCGGTAGGCCGCACATAGCCGTGGTCACGCGCCCAGCTGCCGGAATAGCCATTCCCGTGCCAATCGCTCAAACCGCCGCGAAAATCTTCCCGCGCGGTCGAATAGGTGCCACTGCGGACCAGAGTGCCCAACAGCGAACCGAGACCGCCTCCACCAAGATCGTTTTGTCCCTTGCCATGCGGACTGGTCGAGACGGCAACCACCGGCGCGGGAGAAGAACCCAGGGGCAGATCGGAGATCGCCAGCAACAAGAACGTCACGCCCAAAACCGCAAATACAGTGGTGGCATAACCGGGCTTGGCATTCTTGGGCGGGTCAAGCAGTTTCCAATGAGCGTCGGGACCGTATAAGTCCTCTACGTCGCGAAGAGCTCGCGCTGACCGGGAGACCAGTTTCTGTCGGTGTCCGTCACAACAGAAGTTGGGATCCTTGATCCGGCGCAGTAGCCCGATCGGCTTCCGGCAGTATAAACAAACCATTGCCCTCGCCATAGGAGATGTCCCAATATAACCTGGGATTGAGTATTTCGATCAGTACTAAGTATTGATTCTTGGGTACTTGAGGGCGTCCTCGGAGAATAAACTAAGTAAACTACTGCGATCACCCCCATTTGAGGGTGTTACTAATAGGAGAACTTTCCTACTTCCATATGCGTATCCAGTCTCAACGAAGGGAACACATGCCAACCAAACTGAAACTCTCGCCGCTGTTGCCGTTCGTTCTCCTGCTGAGTGCCTGCGAGATCGACTTGGGCCGCCGGGGTCCGACGAAAACAGAACCTGTCGCGGTCGAACTCGGGAAGACCGAGATGGCGAGGGTGGAACTCCGGATGAAAGTGGGCGAAATGAAGCTCACGGGCGGAGCATCGAAGCTGATTGAGGGCGATCTGCGCTATACGGATCCGGAGAAACCCGTTGTCCGGAGCGATTCTTCCGGTTTTCGGACCACCGTTTCCATAGACCAGCCCACGCGCGGGCACACATCGTCGCGCGGCGACAATTATTCCTGGGACCTCCGTCTCAATCCGGAAGTGCCGCTCGACTTGCAACTCGACTTCGGCGTGGGGCAAGGCAAGCTCAATCTTGGCGATCTGAATCTCCGCACACTGGATGTCCATATGGGAGTGGGGCAACTGAATGTCGATCTGCGAGGCACGCCGAAGCATGACTACTCGGTGACAATCCATGGCGGGGTGGGACAGGCGACAGTTCTGTTTCCTGCCGGCGCCGGGATTGTTGCGGACGCGCACGGCGGAATCGGCTCCATCCAAGTCCGGGGCTTGGAAAAAGATAACGGCCGCTATATCAATAGCGCCTATGGACACTCGAAGGTCACGATACGGGCCGACGTTACGGGTGGCATTGGGGAAGTCAGGTTGATCGCGGAGTAGAGGTGGTGGTGTGCGCCAGACCAGAATCCCCCACTTACGTTCGGGGCTAGACGAGGGCCAGACGAGGGCCAGACGGGGGCCAGACGGGGGGGCCGGATGGGGGGGCCAGACGGGGCTGCGTACAACCCAATGTGGGCGGAATCGATTACGGCCGCCGGCTCTTACTGGAGGAGCTGGGTGAGGGCCGCGGACAGTTCAGGAAAAAGGAACTGATAGCCGGAGGCAAGGGCGACTTTGGGCAAGGCCCGGTCGCTGGCGAAGATTACCTGCGCCATCTCTCCAAAGATAAGTTTAAGCGAGATCTCCGGAACGGGGATCACAGTGGGCCGGTGCAGCGCGTGGCCAAGCTGTTTGGTGAACTCGGCATTGGTTACCGGGTTCGGGGAACACGCGTTGAGCGCCCCGTGGACGGTTTCGGTCTTTAGAGCAAAGTCGAACAATCCAGCGATGTCGTCGATGTGAATCCAAGGCATCCATTGCCGGCCGGAGCCCAATTTGCCGCCTATGCCGAAGCGGAAGGGCGGAAGCATTTGCGGCAGAGCGCCGCTCTCTATTCCCAGAACGATGCCAATGCGGATACAAACAACGCGCAACCCCAGGGCCGTGGCTTGTTGCGCTTGCCCTTCCCAGTCCCGGCAGACATCGGGCAGGAAACCCTGCCCGGGAGCGGATTCTTCGGTAAGCACTTCATCGCCGCGGGATCCATAGTAACCGACCGCGGAGGCGTTGATCAGCACCGTGGGTTTGCGGCTCAACTGTGAGATAGCCTTTACCAGGCGGCTGGTCCCCTCCACGCGGCTGGCGCGAATGCGGTGCTTGACGCTTTCACTCCAACGTTGCGCCACTGGTTCGCCGGCCAGGTTGACGACTGCATCCGAACCCTCCAGGCTTTCGGGCGGTGGGTCGCGTTGGACGGGGTCGGGCCACTCCCAGAAACGCACAGCCTGAGGTAGCTTGCCCGCTCGCCGCGCCAGCACGTGCAGCTCATGACCCTCCTTGAGCCAGCGATCGACAAGGCGGGAACCGATGAAGCCGGTGGCGCCAGTGAGCGT
>DATFZA010000702.1:0-2370 GCA_035314765.1 Bryobacteraceae bacterium | reverse complement strand
GGCGCGCAGTCTCACTAACCTCGACGAATTCAAGGCCGGCGGGGTCTCGATGCATCCGCGCACGGAGAAAGTTTTCCGCCAGAATACGGGCCTCCGCGGTTGTGGCGTCAGAGCGGGCGGCATCTTCGGGCAACTCATGCGCGAAGCCTGCGATCTCGCCGGTGACGGTGACGGCGGCGCGAAATTCCTCCTTGCGTTGTGGCTGGAACCAACGATAGTCCCAGCGCCACATTTGAAGGCGGGAACCCATCAGGCCGTTGGCCTCCTCGAGGCCGGCTTCGCGCTCGATGAAGGTTTTGGTGCGGTCGTCGAAGTCGAAACGCGACGCCTGTCGGTAACCCGTCAGGTTGTAGTGTTGGCCTGCGAGAAAGCGCTCCGCAAGGGACCGGGCGTCGTCGCGGTCCACGCGGAAATCGATGGACGCCTCGGGGAAGGCTCGATAGAAATTTTGGGTGGAATACCAGGCGGCGGCGCCGAACAGAACTAGGCACGTGAGAATAAAACGATAGTCGCACGCGTGGAGCTTTTCCTTCATCGGGAGGGCTTTCGCCACGAGTCCTGCTTCTCCGCTGGAAGTTTCACGCGATGCCAAATGTTACTAGATTCAAGGTGCCGCCCGCAAGAATCCGTAACCTGTCTCGCTCGATAGCTCCCTAGACGCGACAACGAGCGTCGTTTAACACGCCAAAAGTGCGCGATGGAAGGGGACGATACCCTTATGGTCAGGCTCCTAACGATAACGAACCGGCTAAAAAGCGGAGGCGTTAGGTGAACGTAACGAGCAGGGATCGAGTGAGGGTTGGTGCGGCCGCCTACAGGGTTACTTGCGCGAGGGTGGCGCCGGACTTCTGGTCGATCAGGTAAAAGGTCATCCCCGGCGATGCCCAAGGGCCCGTGTTAGCAGAGCCCGAGGCGCCACCACTGGCGAAAAGCGTTCCAGTTGGTGATCCGACTCGGATGAGCGTCGCGGAAGATCCCGGTGTGTTCCAGTTCAAGGTAACCACATTCGTGCCAGCTGGCATAGGATCGGGCCTGGCAGCAATCGTGGGCTGGGCGATTGCTGCAGCTTGCAACGTTACGTTTGCCAGGGTCGCGCCAGTCGTCTGATCGATGAGGTAAAAGCTCATGCCAGGCGATGCCCAGGGGCCCGTGCTGGCAGAGCCCGATGCTCCACCCGCGGCGAAGAGAGTTCCAGTTGGTGAGCCGACCCGGATGGAGGTCGATGTGTTTGCGGGCGCACTCCAGCTCAAAGCGACTACATTCGTGCCGGCAGGCAAAGGATTGGGCGTGGCTGAGAGCGTGGGACTGCCGGTGACGCTGGCTGCCTGCAGGGTTAACGCCGCCAGAGTGGAGCCGGTATTTTGGTCGATGAGATAGAACATCATACCGGGGGAGGCCCACGGACCGGTGATCGCGGTGCCCGTTGGGCCACCACCGGCGAATGGCGTTCCCGTTGGCGAGCCGACGCGGACCAGTACCGACGAGGACCCCGGTGCGTTCCAGGTGAGAGTCACGACACTGGCAGCCGGCGGAAGCGCGTCCGGACTCGCCGTGAACGTAACAGACGGTTCCGTGTCCTCCAACCATGCTTTGACTAACGGATAAATCGCACCGAAACCGGTCAGATAATCGCCATAAACAGGCAGAGTACAGCCGTATATTGAGGGGGCCGCTGTGCTCTGGGTAGCGGCTTCAACACCGATCAACTGGGAGGAACTGTTGAACTGCCCGCCCCCCGAACTGCCGTGGTCCATCAATCCCAAGCTCGGAAAGAAGCTCAGGAAACTCGATCCCTCAGTTCCCGTCAGCGTCCCCTGGGTAAATACCTGCGGCAGATTCCTGGGGTGGGTGATTGAGTAGACGGTCTCGCCGGTTTGGCTCGTGGTGCTCCAGCCCGCATAATAGACCGTGCCCGGCGGGTTGTTCGGGAGCTGGAGGAACCCAAAATCCGGGACGCTCAAATCGACCATACCCGAACCTGGCGGCACCTCCTTCAGGGACAAAACAAGCAAGTTGGCGCCGGCCACCGACGGATAGGCCGAACCCATTGGGAACGGAAGCGAACTCAAATCGCCAAACGCGCCGTTCTGGCCGGTACACGAGGGAGTCTTGAATTGGAAGAACGATTCCAACTGACTGAGGTCCTGTCCGCTGACACAATGGCCCGCGGTCAAAACGTAGGGTGTATCGGTAGCATTGCGGTCGACCACCAGCGTGCCACTGCAAGTTTCGTTGGGAAAAACCAGATACATGTCAGCCAGCGACATTGTCTGCACATACGGGCTGGCTGACGAGATGTAACAACTCGCGTCCTTGAAGCAGCTGATGTCGCCACCAGGCGGCCCCAGCACCCCAGACGCAGCCGACTTA
>DATFZA010000701.1:0-11137 GCA_035314765.1 Bryobacteraceae bacterium | reverse complement strand
AGCATGTTGCCGATCCGCGCGATCTCTCGCTGGAATCAGCGCGCAATCAAATGATCGCCCAATTGCGGCGGGCGATTCTGGCGCTGCCATCCAACTATCGCGAGGCGGTGATCCTGTGCGACATCGAGGAAATGGACTATGCGCAAGCCGCGGAGATTCAGGGTTGCGCGGTGGGGACCATCCGGTCGCGGCTGCATCGGGCGCGAGCGTTGCTCGGTGCCAGAATGCGGGCCCGGGAAGGATGTACGGCATGAATGACGAATATCGTTTCGCAATTGGCGCGTTGAAGACCGGAAGCGCGCCGGACCGGGTAGAACAAAAGGTGCTGGTAGCGTTCCGGCGTCGAAACAAGTCTCGTGGGACGTGGCGGGGCCTCGGACTAGCGGCAGCGGCGGTCATTGCCGTGATCGGGGCATCGCAGTGGAAGCCGGCGGAAATCGCTCCCCCAGCGCCTTTGTTGGCGCATATCGCCGCGCCGACGCTTTCGGCGGCCGTCAAGCCGAAGCCAACCGTCGCGCCCGTTCGTCATCGCACGATCAAGCGCGCGGAGGAAATTGCGACGTCGTATTATCCGCTGCCAGGTGCGGATTCGCTGCCATCTCCGGACGCCGAAGCAGTGGTGCGGATGGTGGTGCCGCGGTCGGCGCTTCAACTGGTCGGGTTCCCGTTGACCGAAGAACCCCGGCCTGAGTTCGTCCGCGCGGATGTGGTGTTTGGGCAGGACGGGGTGGCTCGCGCCATTCGATTTGTACAGTAATTCAATTTTGAGGAACAAGCTTATGAAATACACTTCTCTGTTATTGTTTTGTGGACTGGCCGCATCGGCGCAGGAGCCGGCGCCGGCCGTGATCCAAGAGCAACCTGTGGTCTTCAGCGCCGGCGGGGCCGTTAGTGGCGGGATCGCAGTGGCCAGCATGCAGGACATGAAGTATCTGGCCGAGGGGTTCGCCTTGGAACACAAGGTGGTTACCGGAGCCCCCTACTCCGCCTCGGCGGTGACAGAGACCGTGCAGACGTTAGCGGACGGCAATCATATTCGCCACTCGACAACCTCCTCGGTCGCCCGCGACAGCCAAGGCCGTACGCGGCGCGAGCAGTCTTTGTCGGGGCCGGCCGCGTTAGCGGGAAACGTTCAGCTCCCGACGTTGGTGTTTATTCAGGATCCGGTGGCGCAGACCAGCTACGTGCTGGAGCCGGACACCAAGATCGCCCGGTCCGCTCCCGCGGGCGCCGCCTTGAACAGGATGCCACCACCCCTTCCTAATCAGATGACGTTCATTTCCAAAGCGACAGCCAAAGCGCCCGATGCCAAGGCCGACGTTAAGAAAGAATCGCTTGGTTCGCAAACGATCAGTGGAGTGCGCGCCGACGGCAACCGAGTGACGCGCACCATCGCGGCAGGCGAGATGGGCAATGAGAAGCCGATCGAGGTTGTGACCGAAACGTGGTATTCGACGGACCTCCAAGCCGTGGTTCGCAGCAAGACCAGCGACCCGAGAATTGGCGAGACAACCTTCGAGTTGCAGAACATCGACCGCACTGAGCCGTCGGCGTCGCTGTTCACCGTCCCGGCCGACTATACGGTTCAAGAGGGCGCGGGGCCGGTGACCATCATGCGCCACACGGAATCGCACGAGTAGCGCGATTCGTCAAAATCAAAACAGCATCGCAACCGCCCGCGGTTCGCCCCGCGGGCGGTGAGGCAGAATGAAAACCCGCAAGTTTGCGACGCGGATGGGGACACAGCGGGCTCGTGTCCGAACTCCTTCGGTCAAGATTTATCGTAGCTGTGTCCCCCTGGCGCATAGCGTGAAGGCGGTCTTTCGAGAGTGCGGCCGATTGTTAATTGGCCCAGGGCGGGTTACAAACGAGTCAAAAACCGCCGCCGGTTAATAACCGGCCCCACAATTTCCGAAACAGCCTCACTAAGATTGGGCAGCCGGTAGGGGCCGCCTTCTGCCTCGGCTTCGTCTCCGTTCGCTCCAGCCCGTCACCAGTCACAAGGAGCTGCACAAAAATACCGGGCGCGCTAATAAAATCGCTGGAAATGTCTTCACGATTGTGGTAGAATCACCTTGTAATGGGCGACAACATGACAACCGAAACACGCCAGAGCGCAATAGCTCTTCGTAACCCGGCTGCTGTGTGGTCGGCCAGCACACTCCTCAGTAGCTCCTATTTATCATCCTCCGTCTCGTATTGGTGTAGCAGCCTGTTTACCGCCTAGCCTTGTGCCTGGTTGAAAAACAGGAGGATAGCGTTCGATTCGCTACCCAGCCACCAACTGTCTTTTTGAGGAAAGGAGCCCCAGCGCCGTTAGGAAAATTGGCAAATCCGCCTGCCTTAGAAGCAGGATATTCTCAGTTCGAATCTGAGACGGCGCACCACTATTTTCAAAAATGCACCGTATTGTTCACAACGCACCGGAACGCAAAGAGGAGGAGCGGCCTGATTGCAACCCAGGCGTTATCGGATTCGACGTCCGGCCGGTGCTCCACATGCAGAGGGTACGGGTGGAAGGTCCGCCTCCGGTCCTGAAAACCGGCGCTCCGCAAGGATGGCTGTTCGATTCAGCTACCCTCTGCCAAATTTTCCAGGGGTGACCGGACGGTGACGGCAGCAGCCTCCAAAACTGCGATTGAGCGTTCGACTCGCTCCACCCCTGCCAAGCTTCGGAGAGTTCGGGTAATGGTATCCCACGAGCCCGCTAAGCTCGGGACCTTCGGGTCATGCGCGTTCGAGTCGCGCACTCTCCGCCAAATGAGTGCCAGCCAGATACGGTTAGCTGGGCCGGACTGTAAACCCGTGCGGGTCTTCGATCCATCCGAGTTCAAATCTCGGGGCACTCACCAAAGTTCTACGGGACACACCAAGCCATGAGATAAAGTATCAGTTGACCAACTATCCGTTAACAATGTTCCAGAGGACTTCCGCGTGAAACTGTTGGGCCACTTGTTTTGGGCCGCTCTCTCCGTCGTTGCGGCCTTTTGCCTCGCCGGAATCGCCATGAATCGTGGGGAGCACATCAACAGCATATGGCTGGTGCTTGCCTCCACCTGCACCTATGCCATCGGATTCCGCTTTTATGCCAAGTTCATCGCCGCCAAGGTCATGATGCTCGACAACAACCGCGCCACTCCGGGCGAGCGGCTGCGCGACGGCCACGACTTCGAGCCTACGAACAAGTGGATCGTCTTCGGTCATCACTTCGCGGCCATAGCCGGCCCCGGTCCGCTGGTCGGCCCCACGCTCGCCGCGCAGTTCGGCTACCTTCCGGGAACGCTGTGGATCATCATCGGCGCCGTCATCGGCGGCTGTGTGCAGGATTTCATTATCCTGTTCTGTTCGATGCGGCGCGATGGCAAATCGCTCGGCCAAATGGCGCGGGAAGAGATCGGCAAGCTGGGCGGATTGGTCGCGGTGATCACCGTGCTGATGATCATGGTCATTCTCTTGGCCGTGGTAGGCCTGGTGGTGGTCAACGCGTTGAAGGGCAGTCCCTGGGGCACATTCACCATCGCCGCCACCATGCCCATCGCGCTGCTGATGGGATTGTACCTGCGCTACTGGCGGCCGGGCAAAGTCCTCGAATGCTCTCTGTGGGGTTTCCTGCTCGTTATCCTCAGCATTTTCGGCGGTCAGTGGGTTGCACAGTCCGCAACCTGGGCGCCTTGGTTCACTCTCAGCGGCATCGCTCTGGCGATCGCTACTATCGTCTACGGCTACCTCGCCAGCACTCTGCCGGTATGGCTGCTGCTCGCGCCGCGCGATTATCTTAGCACCTTTGTCAAGCTCGGGGTCGTGTTCATTCTCGCCGCCGGCATCCTTTTCGTGCGGCCGCAATTGGAACTTCCCGCGTTGACCCGCTTCATTGATGGCACCGGGCCGATCTTCGCCGGCAAGGTCTTTCCGTTCTGCTTTATCACCATCGCTTGCGGCGCCATCTCCGGCTTTCACGCCATGATCTCTTCCGGGACGACGCCCAAGATGATCTCGCGCGAATGGCACGCCTGGCCGGTGGGCTACGGCTCCATGGCGCTCGAGAGCTTCGTCGCCATCATGGCTTTGATCGCCGCCTGCTCGCTGCAACCCGGCGTGTACTTCGCGGTGAATTCGCCGGCCGGTGTGGTCGGCGCGACTCCCGTGGCCGCAACGGCCACTATCAGCACCTGGGGTTTCCCGGTGACGGCGACAGAAATGAGTACGCTGGCGCAAGACGTCGGCGAGGAATCGCTGTTCTACCGGACCGGCGGAGCGCCCTCGCTCGCCTTGGGCATGGCGCATATTTTCGCCACTACTATCGGCGGCAAGGCCATTCTCGGTTTTTGGTATCACTTCGCCATCATGTTCGAGGCCATGTTTATTTTGACGATTATTGCGTCAGGCACGCGCGTCGGGCGATTCATGCTGCAGGAGCTGCTTTCGCACGTCTATGCTCCGCTCGGCAAGAAGAACTGGACGCCTGGCATGCTCTTTACCAGCGGCCTGATCGTCGCGGCCTGGGGCTACTTCCTGATCCAGGGAGTGCGCGATCCGTTGGGCGGCATCAACTCACTGTGGCCGCTGTTCGGTATCGCGAACCAATTGCTCGCCACCATTGCGCTGTGCGTGG
Organism: Bryobacteraceae bacterium; assembly: GCA_035314765.1. Lineage (GTDB taxonomy): Bacteria > Acidobacteriota > Terriglobia > Bryobacterales > Bryobacteraceae > DATFZA01. Next base: position 6,525 of record DATFZA010000701.1, on the reverse strand, counting down.
CGACCACGATTCTTATCAAGATGCATGGCGCCAGGTACATCTGGATCACCGGCGTGCCACTCGTTTGGTTGGTGGTGGTCTGCTATGCGGCGGGCATCGAGAAGATTTTCTCCAGCCTGCCCCGTCTGGGGTTTCTGGCCGAAGCGACCAAGCTGCAAACCGCTATCGACACGGGCGCCATCGCGGCTTCCAAGATCGCCGCCACGCAAACCCAAATCTTCAACGACCGCTTGGACGCCGCGCTGTGCGGCATGTTCCTGGTGCTGGTATCGATCATTCTCGTTGACTCCGTGCGGACCTGGGTCGCCGTGCTCAGCGGCGCCAAGAGCGCCCAAACCGAGGAGTCTCCTTTTGTTCTCACGCGGCTCACGGCGGAGGAAGTATGAAGCGCTTCTTCCAAACCGTACTGGCGATTCTTCGGGAGATCTCCGACGAGGGGCCCTATCAGCGCCACCTCGCCGCCCACGGCCTGAAGCATTCGCCGGAGGAGTGGCGCCGCTTCTCCGATCACCTGTTCGCCCACAAATACGCGCGCGGCAAGTGCTGCTGAGGTTGCGCTTGGTGGACCGAAAGCAAACGTCAAGACTTTTTTCCATAATGTTTCCAGCTATATGCCTCAAGAAACTGCGGGTCTTCCGGGCAGGGCGTGCTCGCTCAAGCTCCACCGGCCGCGGTCGTAAGATCTGTGCGAGCTTGCACCTACGATTCGTTCCATCTCATGCGGCCCGCAGCTGCGGCCTTAGCCTGAAGCGGTTTTCCGTGCTTCCCTAGGGCCTTTCCACAACGTCGCCGCGCCTCAGTCCGCCTCATTTCTTCATCGACACGCAATCAGAAAGACCGTTCGCGAAGAAAAATACCCCCCGAACGACGCCGGGTGCCTTCGCTGTCTCCGCGGTGCCTCCGCCAGCCGCAACCTCGGAACAAAACTGGTCGGCGAGGACCGCCGCTTGATGCCAGACCCGGAGATTGTACGTCAACGCGGTTGCCGCGCTCGCAACGAGAAGCGATGCGGTTATGAGCCTGGTGAGTCTCGACTTCCTCGCCGCTACGCAGTGCCCGCACAAAACACAAAACCCTACGCTTGGTAGGTAAAGAATCCGCGATCCCAGCTCCGACTGGCCGATAAGTGCGCGGTGGAGAGCCGGCAGGAGCGCACATCCGGTCGCGAAGATCATCCCCGTGCAAACCCGGCGGGGAGCCCAATATGCGCTCAAGGCCAAGACCACAGCCGTGGCACCGCATAGGCCGGCACAGATTGCCAGAGGAAAGCCGTCGCCCCCGTCCCAGTTCACCGGAAACAGCAGGACGGCCCATAGCCGCAACAGCAGGGCCTTCGCGGAGCCCAAGAGACTCAATGAGAGGATCGCCGGTCGCCCCGTATTCGGGTCGACATAACCCCCAGGCCCGCCAAACAGCAATAAGCGATGCGCAATTAGCGCGGCGCAGGCTAGCGCGCAACAGGCTGTGGAGGGCAGCCTCAGCGTGCCCCGCAAGTCGTCCCTAGACCATGCGAATGCCGCAAGCATCAGAGGAGCGGCGTACGCGGACTCCTTGCTCCAGACCGCCAACGTCAGGAAAAACACGACTAGCACGCATGAGGCGACGGGCCGACGGCGGAGGAAAGGATGCAGGGAACAAGTCAAGAACGCCATCGAGAAGCAGCAAGCCAGCGCGTCGAAATTCCCGGCCGTCCAGGTCACAACCTCCGGGCGCGTCCCGTGTAAGCCAAAGGTCAGAGCGCCGACGATCGAAACTGTCCGGCTTGACCACAAAGTAAAGGTGAGAGCGTACACCAAGGCGCAATTCACGAGGTGCAGAAGCAAGCCGGACAAGTGCCATCTCCAGGCGACGAGACCGGCCCATTCGCCGATGACAGCCCGGTAAAGATAGCCTACCGGGCGGAATGACCCGTCGCCGCCCGGGCTGGTGAAGAAAGAGATCAATTCTGGCCAGCTGAGCCTTATGTGGCTGACAAGAATGTAGTCATCGCTCAAGAAGGGGTCGTGTAGGTTCGGGACAAAGAAGAGGGCGACCACCGCGGCTACCGCACAGGGCAGCAGCGGGCTTAACGGTTGCATCGGCCACTCGCCTGTCTTCCGCCGCGCGAATAGCAGCGTAAGACAAGCGAAGGCCGCCCCAATGAACTCCTCTAGGCTGAGCGGAGACCGAACGCTTATCGGGCCGATGCGGAGGGGCCCGATAAGCCCTCGCAGGCAGAGCACGGCCACCGTGCCTACGAGGGCGGCGGTTAAGCAGTATCGCAATCGATCGTCCGTGCGCGCCCGCTGCATCACCTTAAATCGTAGCGGACCCTTCGAGCTCGACCGCGCCCGGTCCCGTCGACTCCCGGACCTGTCCCGCCAGATAATCGCTAGGCGCTGTTGACTGGCTTAAAATTCTCGGCCGGGAGCCGACATAATTACCCTGATTTTCCTTGTGCAGGGCGTGCTCGCTAAACCTCCGCCGGCCGCAGGGGATGATCAGCCCTTCTTTTTCGCTGCGCCTCCCACGGGGTTCAGCCCGCTGCAAGCGTCCGATGCGGATTTAGCGACATATGGGTTTCCACCGCGCCCGCCTCAATCCGACCGATCTTACGCCAATTGGGCGCAGGTGGTTGCGAATGCTAAATACCGCATCGCCAACCCGGTGGCCAAAAAAACCGGCATTGTCCATGGTCCAGCGGTCCGAGCATCACTCTCAGCCGGGGCGGGCGTTGGCAACACGACCGAGGCAGAATACAACTGGAGCGGCGTCGATGAGGTCTATGCGTCTCCGTTTTTCGCCGCGAACCCCAACGGGGGGAGTGGCGGTTACGTTGTGGGAGGCTATCAGATGCCGACTCTTGGGTACGACAACTGCAGCGGCTACGGCAGCTATTATGCGTCTATGTGGGTGGGCATGGATGGCTCTCCGAATGCCCCTGCGGGGAATGAAGACGTTCTGCAAGCCGGATTCGAGGCGGGCGCCTGCCCCGGTGGGTATTACGCTTGGTATGAATGGTACACGGTAGGATGCAACCTCAATGCTAGTAGCGCGGCCTACCCTTGTGTTGAATATAATGTGAACCTCCCGCTAACAGCAGGGGATTATACGTACGTGACCGTTACCTACAACCCGACCTCTCCACACGGCGCAGCCTTCCTTTCAAATCAAACGACGGGGCAGTACATCAGCGTGAGCTTCAGCCAGCCGTCCGGCTCGCCAGGCAGCGCCTTTGCTGGTTACAGCGCCGAATGGATTGTGGAGCGGCCAACCAACCTGAGTACTGGCTCCCTCTTTGACCTGGCGAACTACATAGGAAGCTGGAGTATTGGCGGCTTGAATTATTTGGGTTCTTTTCCAGCCTACATGCAGTTCCCCTCCTATGCTACACCAGGCTATGATCCTGCGGGCACATTCGATATCTTTAACATGGTCTGCACCCAAACAACTTGGGACCCGAACAGCCAGTGCTCAACGGAGCAGTATATCTCGCTGGCCTATTATTGGTCTTATTACCAGCAGCCCCCTTCCGGCTACAACACCGAAAGCATCTACTTCACTGTAACTGGCGTCGCAGCGAAGCAATAAAATGTCGCAGCGAGCCAACAAAATAAGGACCGCGCCGGCGACGGGCCTGTCGCGCTCGGCGGTGGCTACGGACTGGCCGCCCCGGCCCAACTTCTTCTCAATTTTGCCTATTCCCGTGCTAGCTGCTATAAACCAAAGTTATGCTGATGCATAGTTCACTTCCCACCGTCCTCATCCCAGTTCTCTGCTCGATCAGCTTTCTCGCCGCGCAAACGTTTCCCATGAGCATCGAAGAGCCCTTCAACGCATACAGCTTTATTGGGCCAGGTCTTCCGAATTACGGCATCGCAGAAGGGTCGATCTTCACTATTCTCGGAACTAATCTGTCGGAATTTACCGCGTCGCAGGGTGTTCCACTTCAGGGCAGCTTCATGGGAGTGACGATTGACGTCGCTGTAGGCAGCGCTACCGTACAGGCTATTCCGTACTTTGTTTCGTCCGGGGAGATCAGGGCCATTCTCCCTTCGAAGACGCCCGTGGGCGATGGCACGCTTACACTAACTTCAGGCGGACAGACGGCCAGCGCGCCGATTCATGTGGTTCAGAGCGCTTTTGGACTGCTGGCGCTTTCCGACCCGGGTGCTGCAGTGGTCCAGAACTCCAGCCAAGGCGGCGAATCACTGAGTCAAGCCAATGCAGCAAACCCGGGCGAATATCTTACGCTTTGGGGGTCCGGGCTCGGTCCAGTCACCGGAGATGAAACGCAGTACCAAACTCAAAGCAACATGACCAGTGTTCCCATCGAGGTGGACATCGGCGGCATGAGCGCCACAGTCACGTATCGCGGGCGTTCGATTTATCCGGGTCTCGATCAGATCAACGTCATTGTTCCGCCCGGAGTCCCGGGCTGTTACGTATCCGTTGTGGTTGTCGCAGGCGGTGTGCCTAGCAACTTCGCCACGATCCCCGTCGCATCCACCGGACGAACTTGTTCGGACACGGGACTGATCCCTGTCACCGCCGACGAGTACAGAACCCTGTTAGGCCTCGACAATGTGAAGTTAGGAATGATCTCTGTCGGCACGCTGGCAACCTCCGACGCGACGGGCACAGCCACGATGGATTCGGCTTATGCAGTGCTCCAAGAATACAGCGGCAACGAGTTCACGTCGGTTGGCTTCTTGCTGCAGGCCTCCCTCGGAAGTTGCATCGTTTTCTATGGTGCGGGACCTCCGCCGTATTTTCAGTGGACCTCCCCTGCCCAACTGAACGCAGGCCCACGGATTAATCTGGATGGACCAGACGGCTCCCTGATGTTGACCCCGAACTATCCCGGCTACGCCGAAGCGGTTGGCGCGTCGCCGCCAATTGTCCCGGCAAGTGGCGGCGTCTTCACCTTCAGCAACGGCGCGGGTGGCCCGGATGTCGGACCCTTCACAGCCAACTTGAGCGCGAGCTTGGCCAACCCCTTGGTATGGACGAATCGCTCGATCATCACTGCTGTCGACCGGGCGAACAGTCAACTGATCACTTGGACGGGCGGAATGCCCGGGAGCTACGTTTCGATTTTCGGATACTCGCACGCCCGTGAATCCAGTCCACTGGCTGATGGGTCAGGCCTATACACTTACTTCACCTGTAGCGCACCTGTCTCGGCGGGACAGTTCACAGTGCCTGCCGTGGTGCTCGAAAGTTTGCTGCCATCGGGGACGGTGCTGAGTGAGGGACTGCCGCCGGCTGGAAACGGCTACCTGTATGTAGTGAACGGGATCAGCCAGCAGTTCTCCGCTCCCGGCTTGGACCTGGGCTTACTCTCCTTCAGCACCGGAATCGGAATTTCCGTTCCGTTCAACTGAAAAGGCGGCAGATCACCTCGCTGAAAATTTGGCGGTGGCGATACTTTCTGATTCCTGTGACCTACGGTTGAATGGAACTCCTCCGAAAGGTGCTGCTGCCTTCATGAAACATGACCCCATAAATCATGGTCGAATCGGCCCAGCTTTTTGCGCGCGCTCTACCAGTACAGCCAAACTGGAAAAACGGACACCACGGAGTTATGACACGGGGACGAATACACCGAGGCCTTGTATCGTCATCTGAGTCGCCTCCTGCCCGACGAGGTCTGAAGCACTCGCCGGAGGAGTGGCGCCGGTTCTCCGATCATCTGTTCGCGCACAAGTACGCCCGCGGCCAGTGCTGCTGAGGTCCCTATTTTGGTGGAAAAGCACCACGGTGGTGATCGTTAGTCAAGCCCGCCGGCATTCAATCGCGATTTCTCAATCATTTGCGAATGGCACACCAGATGCCTCATAGTTTGCCAGGAGTGGCCCTGAAATGAAATCAAAATTGCTTGCGGTAGTTTTGCTGGCGGGAACCTCGATGTTTGCCGGTCCCCGTGTGTTCTTTGGAGTTGGCGTTGGTCCGGTCTACGCGCCCGCGCCCGTGGTTGCTTATGCGGCTCCGCCCGCGCCGGTAGCGGCTGCCTATATCCCAGCGTCGCCCGGTTATGGCTACACTTATGTGGCCGGATATCATTATCCGGTTGGAGCGGGCTACGCCTGGCGGCCCGGTTATTGGGGTCGTCCGCCCTATGCCGGTGCATATTGGGTGGGTCCTCGCTGGTACGGCCACCGTTACTACGGCGGTTACTGGCATCGCCGGTAATTCAATCTAAGTCACAACACAAACTGGGGACGGATCGGAGCCGATCCGCTCCCTGCTTGCATCTGCTATTGCATGGATCCCCTTCGCGAGCAGATCGCAAAACAACTGAACAGCCAGGAAGCCCATGCCGGCTTCGACAAGGCAGTGGATGGTTTGTCCCCGGACTTACGGGGCAAGAAGCCTAAGGGCGCTCCGCATTCGGCGTGGCAACTGTTGGAGCACATTCGCATCGCCCAATGGGACATTCTGGAGTTCACGCGCAAGCCCGGCCACAAATCCCCCAAGTGGCCGGAAGGCTACTGGCCGAAGACCGCCGAACCCCCGGATGACGCAGCCTGGAACCATAGCATT
>DATFZA010000700.1:0-5566 GCA_035314765.1 Bryobacteraceae bacterium | reverse complement strand
TGCCGTCAAGCCCGATGGAGGCCCGATCGAGCCCTGGAGACACCGGCGCAGTCTACTTTCCCTTGCTCAATCTCCTGAAATACTCCGCCACCGAGTCCGCAAAGCCGGGCGGCACCGTATCCGACCCGCCGCTGCGCACCTGGTCTCCTTTTTCATCCAGCATGCGGCGTAGCTCTAATTCCAGACGCTCCAACTGCGGGATCACCTGCCGGTTGAGGCGCCCGGAGAGTTCGGCGTCGTTGGTGGAGTTCAGACCCTGCAAAGCGCGCATGACGTTGACCACATCCGCGCCGATATCGGCATTGCCTTGTGTTGTCTGGCGAAGCTGGTTGAGGTCGCGAATGGTTTCCCGCATGGCTTGCTCGCCGAAGGCGGGTCCGAAAGAAGGCGAGCTTCCGCCGTCACGGGAAAAGGCTCCGGCGTCGCCCTGCTGGCCAGGTTGGCCGGGTTGGCCGGGTTGGCCAGGTTGCTTGCCAGGCTGCTGACCACCCGGTTGCTGGCCGGGCTGTTGCCCCGCTTGCTGGCCGGGCTGTTGCCCCGGTTGCCGCCCCGCTTGTTGACCCTGTTCGCGCCCCGGCTGCTGACCCGCCTGACGCCCCTGTTGTTGCCCACGCGCGGCCTGCTCCAGCCGGTTGCGCATCGCCTCAACTTGCGACAGTGCCCGCTCCAGTTCGGCTTTATCGCCGCTGCCTTTTCCATTTTCGTCCGGCCGCAGCGACGCCTGCGCGTCTTTGACCTGATCGCGGAGCCGGTCGAGCCCCTGCGTCACCGTCGATTCGCGCACCCACGTGTAGACGCCTTGACCCTCTTTGATCCATTCGGCGCCTTTCTTCATCTTCAATTCGATTTCGTTCTGCTCCGCCTCGCTCAACGCCTCCCGCAGCTTCTGCGACGTCTGGCCTTGCGAATCGCCCAGGCTGCGCGCGGTTTCCGCCATCTGCTGCTGAAGCTGATGCAGCTCTCGCGCCATCTTTTCCTTTTCCGCCGCCAGCTTCTCGGTCTGCGGAGAAGTGGGTCCCGGCGGAGTCCACGGCTCCCCTTCGCGGCGCCGCGGGGCACGCCCGCCGAACTGCGGCGTGGGCGCGGGTATCGACTGATTGGAGTACATGTCGCGCAGGCGATTCTGGAAGTCCTGTTGGTGTTGCGCCAGTTCCTGCGCCTGCTGCGCCATCTGGTCCAGTTGCTCGGAAGCATTTTGATTGCGCATGCCGCCCAGCAGACTCTTGGCTTCGTTCAGCCGGTCGGCCGCCCGGCGCTGCCCAACGCTAGCTTGCTCGGGATTGCCGTTCTGCGGCTGCGCCGCTTTGCGCATGTCCTCGGCCGCCTGCGCCAGGCGCTCCAAGGCTTGTTGCATGCGCGGGTCTTGTTGCGGCCGGGAACCCTTACTGCCTTGACTGGAACTGGAGCTCGAACTCGAGCTGGAACTCGACGAAGAGCTTTGCTGTTGCGAATTCTGCTGCTGTTGTTGCTGCTGCTGCGCCAGTTGCTCCATCTGCTTCTTCAGCTCTTCCGCTTCGCGGCGCAGCATCTCCTGCTCCCAGCGTTGCCGGAAAGCCTCGTCGGGCGTCTGCTTGCGGTTGGCTAGTTCCTGTTGCCGTTTAGCTAAGTCCGCAAGTTTCTGCATGGCTTCATCCACTTGCTTCTGATGCTGATCGGATGCCGACTGCTGGCCAGTTTCGTATTGATTCTTCTCTTTGTCGAGTTCCAGATCGGCCAGGTTTTCGAGATCCCGGCTACCCGCCGCGCCCGCGCCTCCGGCCCCACCCGATTGCCGCATTACCTGAATGTCCCGGAAAATGGCTTCGGCAACCAGTATGTGCTGCAGCGTCTTCTGTTCCGGAACCAGCGCCTCGGTCCATTTCTGATTCTTCAACTTCTCCGCCGCCTGAGCCGCGGAGGCCGCTGCGCCATCCATCTCTTCGGAAAATTTCTGGAACTGGTGGTTCTGTTCCGCCAGTTGCCGCGCCTTCATGCGTTCCGCCAGGGATTTTGCTTGGCCGCCCAGCTTGCCCTGAACATCGTTCAGAAAACGCGCTTCGTCGGCCGAGGCGCGCGCATCCTTGGGTCCGTTCTTCTGCTCATTCCAGGTTGCGGCGATGATGTCCTTCTGGCGCTGCGAAAGTTCGGCGCCGTTATCCTGATCTCCTCCGCCGCCCCCGCCGCCCGCCTGCGCTTGCGAGTAATTGCGCTCAAACGGCTGTGCCTCGACAAAGTAGATATCGGTCTTGGCCGGAGTGCGCGCATCCTTCGCCGAGGCGTACATACTCACTACGTCGCCCGGCGCGAGCTTGAAATCCTCCAGCGCCAGGGTATATTTGCCGCTGGCCGATTTCACGCCCTTTTGGGGAAGCAAATTGACGGTTTTCTCCGGACCGGCGTTGACGGAATAATGCAGCGTCATTTCGGACAGTCCGAAATCGTCGTCGGCCGTCACTTCTACCGGCACTTCCTCAACCGGATTGGCTTTGTAATCGCGCCCGGGCCGGTTCATTCTCACGGTCGGTGGATTGTCTTTGCGGGCTTCAATAAAATAGTCGTCGCTGAGCCGCACGTTTTCGCCGCCTTCGATCGCGGCCACGTGATATATGCCGTCTTTATTGATGGGCACGCGCGCCGTAAGCCAGTTGCCCTCTTTCGAGTTCAGCGTCAACTGTTGGTCGTCGCCAAATACCAGTACGCCTTTGGCAAGCGGCCGGTCCGTGAGCACCGCAACGTCGGCTTCAGTCCCCTCGACCGCGCGTAAATCGCCACCGGGGTCTTCGGTCGCCTCCGGCATGCCCGTCCAGGCTGGAAAATGATAGGTGACGCGAATTTTCTGCACGCCCGGCAGATCCACCACTTTCAGCGTGTAATGTTTGGACTCGACCACGCCCGCTTCGACGTAATATTCCACCGAATCTTGCAAGCCGCCAAACAGAAACTCGAAGGTGTTGGCATGCGGCGATGGTTGCATCAGCACCTGCTCCCATTTTGATGTGCCGCGATACTGCGCAAACAGCCGCACTTTGGAAGTCTCGATGCCAATCAACTGGGCCGTGATCAACTGATCCGACTTGCGCCGCACAGTGCGGTCGCCGGGGGTAACCAGGATGTCGTAAAACGCGTGACCCGCGCCGTTGCGCGGCGCTCCCGCCCAGAGCAGCGACGTGCCGTAGCCCAGATAGCCGGGTCCAGCCAGAATCAGCCAAAGCAGAATGATGACTGCCGCGCCCGCCGAGCCCAAAAACCCAAACATTTTGCCCCGCGGAGTGAGCTGTTGCGGTTCGGTCGAGCGCGCGATGTTCAGCGTATCGCTGGCCAGCAGATGCGTAAACGGATCCTCCGGATTGGGCTTCTCTTCGAGCGTAAGCAGTCGCTCTTGAAACTCGGGAAACTGGCGCTCGGCGCTGCGCGCCGCTTTGCGCCGGTTGGCCCGCAGCATCGGAATCACGATGCCGAAAGCCAAAGCCGCGCCGACAGACAGGAACAACAGGAAGCGGGAAATCCCGACGCTGACCGGGGAAAACGCGAACTGGTTCATGATTAGCACCAGCAACACCGTGATCGCCAGCGCGGCGACAGCCGTGAGCGCGCTTCCGCGCGAAAAAGCGAACCACTTCAGGCGCTTCTCAATGCTCTCCAGATACGAGTTGAGTTGGTCCAGTGCGTTCATGCTGTCTCCTGTTCCATGGTCAGATATCGGCTGGCGAAAAAGGATTCTATAATGGCGGCGATCAACACCAAGGCCAGAAAGTAGCGCCACAGGCTCCAGGGCCGGGCACCGCTGTCGGCCCCGGCTGAGCCATCGGACGCCGGCGCCGCCTTGCCCGTGTTGCGCCACAGATCCAGCGTCTCGGCTGGAATCGGCGTCAGATCGGATTCGCGCCGGTTGGCATGCACAGCCACCAGTTCCTGGCGGCCATTGGCGCGGTGAATTTCATAAAAACCTTCCCTGGTGACCGGGAAGGTCTGCGCGCTGGTCGATTCCTTCAGCGACAAGGGCCGCTTGCCGTCCGGGTCAATCACTTCCACGGAGGTTCCCTGGTCCTTGGCCGTGCGGAGATCGATGTACGATCCGGCCTCGACGTTAGTGGCGCGTTCCTGATCGCTGCTCAAGTAACGGGCGCTCTGCTCAACAAAAGGAAGAAACGAAGTGTGCAGCGGAAAATCGTTCGACACGTTGTCAAAGGTCGACGTGAAGGTGAATACCCTGCCCTCTCCGACCTGCTTTTCAAGCAACAGCGGCGTTTGATCGGTGAGCCGCGCGATGACGTGCGACTGCCCCGGATCCACTTTCACCGCCTGGTAAAACTGCACCGCTTCGAGCTTGTTGGCGTTGTGCACCGCGGGATGCTGCGGGTCAATCGCTCCTACCAATTGAAAGCGCGCGCCTTCTCTCGACGCATAAGCGGACCCCGAAATCGCTTCGCCGGACACCGGCACTTTGGCCAGCGCCGTGGACGATGGCCCCAGCGAAACCAACAGCGCTCCGCCGGCGCGCACGTAGGCCCGCAGGATATCTTCAAGACCTGCCGGGAGTGCGCCGACATCCGACAGCACTACCAAACTGTATTTCGACAGCGATTGGTTGGCGGCTTGGTCCACCGCCAGCGGATCGACGATGAAACCGGCGTTAACGGCCGATTCGAGCGCGGTTTTGTAATAGAGCAGTGCCCTGCCCTGCCCGCCTTCATGCAGGAACAATACCCGGCGCGGGTCGGTGCGCTCCACCGAAAATGGAAAACGGTCGTCCTCTCTCAGCGAATCGTTTGGCTCGATGCGAATCTCGCCCTTGTGGAAGCCGTAGGGCGATTCCAGCGCCAGAAACTCCACGCTGGCGCGGCCGTTGGCTGGCACGTCGACTGGTTTCGATTCCAGAACTTTATTATCGAGTACCAGAGACACCGTTTTCTTGGCTGCGTCCGTGCCGTAGCCGGCGATCACGGCTTCCACCCGCACTTTCTTGGGATCGTAGATGCGGCCCGGCTCGGTGACGCTCTCCACCACCCAGTTCGGCTCCTTGGCTTCGTTCACCGGATGCAAATTGAGTCCCGTTGCTTCCGCTAGGCGAAGGTCGGCAAAAGCGGGCGGAAGCGACGACTTTTGCATGTCGCTGAAGAGATGCACTTCCAAGGGGACTCTCGCGGTTTGCGAGATGGTGCGCAGCACGCGGGCGAATTCGCCGTAGGAACTCCGCTCGTCCGAAAAATCGATGCTCCCGATCGCCGCCCGCAACGCGCCCACATCGTCGGTTGGCTGCGTCAGGACATTCACTTTCGAATTCAACGCCAACACCTGCGCCAGCTCGCCGCTATGCAGGCTCGAAAGCGCATTCAGCGCGTCCTGTTTGGCGTGCGCCAGGTGATCGCCATAGTGCATGCTAAACGAATTGTCGACCGCCAGCACCACCAGCCGGCGGCCCGAATATGCCAAACCAGTCCGGTTAATAAACGGGTTCGCAAACGCCAGCGCCATCAGCAGCAGCAGAGCTACCCGCAACGAGAGCAGCAACAAATAGCGCAGACGCCGGTGCTTGATGGAACTCTGAGTCCGCCGCTCAAAAAACATCAACGAACTGAACGGCAGC
>DATFZA010000699.1:0-10671 GCA_035314765.1 Bryobacteraceae bacterium | reverse complement strand
GGCCGAAGTCGTGCCGGCTTCGTCAGCCAACCCGCAGCCCCGTCGCCGGCATAATCGGCGCCTCCGGAATGCCGGCGTCTCGCCGGTCAGATCCACTCCGGTCCCCTGAGAATATTCCTTACGGGCCGCTAGTCTGGTTTATCCAGTACAAGACCGGTTTAATTTGAGGCACGCTCTTGCCTGTCAGCATGACCAACCGAATCGACTTCATGGAAGGCGGGCAACAATTATCCATAGTCTGCCCTTCCGGTCGTATCCGGGCTCAGCCAGGAAGGAGTCAGCGCTTATGGGTTCCCGACCCGCGCTCCCAAAAGACAACTGGGCTACTTCAAAGCTTCAAAGTAGCCCAGTGTCCGCTTTCAGAGTTGTTTCAGAACGTCAACTGCAGACCGAAACTGATGTAGCGCGGCGGATACGCCGACGAGAACGCCAACGGCTGGCTGAGCTGGGAGACGGACGTGGGCGCGAACCCACCAATGTTGTTGAAAGGTCCGGCTAACAAAGTTCCCCCATTCGGAAGAACCAGGTTGGGATTCGCTGGGAAGATGTTGTTCACGGCAGCGAAGTTTACGCGGTTGAAGAGATTCTGGGCCTGCGCAATCACATTCAGCTTCAGTCCCTTTTCTTCGTTGAGAAGGAACGCCTTCGAGAATCTCAAGTCACAACTGATGAAATCGGGGCCTCTACCTGAGTTGCGAGGTTCGTACCACGGGCGGGCTTCGGAGGTGCGCCCTATCGTCCCGTTACCGGAAAGTCCTCCCAGGCCCGGAACCAGCAGCGTAAAGGGAATTCCGGAACGCGCGTAGAGGATCGGGGATATAGTGATGTCCTTCAGCACTTTAGACAGGAAGTTTCCACCCACGTGGGACGGTGTGACATAGACGCCATTGGCGACGAAGTTGTGCGTGACGTTGAAGGACGAGACCGACCGGTCTTGGCTCAACTCGTCTGGACGAAATGGGGTAGACAGCGTGCTGTAGTCGCTGGTGTCGTCGATTGCGCGGCTGAACGTGTAGTTGGCCTGGAATTGTAAGCCATGGGAGAAACGCTTGGTGAGCGAGGCCGTCAAAGCATGGTAGATTCCATTGCCCGACGAGGACCAGACACTATTCTGGAACACCAGCGCATTCGGCACTCCAGCGGTTGATCCGGGCCTCGCGGCATAGCAAGGGCCAACGAACGGATCGATCGCCGAAGTGTAGACGCCTGGGAACACGGCGTTGCAGGGAGCCTGTTGAAAATTTCCTTCGAGGGTCTGCTCGACATGGACACTGCGATAGAGGTTATATCCGACTTCGAGAGACAGTTCGTGAGCGAGTTGCCGGGCCACGCTTAGGCTGGCCTGAATCGTATATTCCGGCTTAAAGTTCGGAGCGATCGTAGAAAATACGCTACCAAACGCCGTGGGGCCGGGTGGGTTGATGGCCCAACCCAGCGCGGCGATTTGACTTGCGGTCAACGCGGGGTTGGGATTCGCCACCGACGCATTCTGTTGCTCCAGAGCCCAGGCGGCAAAAATCGAAGGGAACGGAGGGGAGGGAAGCCCCGCGGACAAGGCTCCCTGATTGATGTACTTGCCGCTGTCGCCCAGAGTGTTGACATAGAAGGGAACCAGGAAACTGACGGGCGCGACGAAGATCCCACCGCCGGCTCGCACCACCGTTTTGCCGTCCCCGGCGGGGTCCCAGGCGAAGCCCACTCGGGGTGAAATGCGGGTGCTGTGCGGCACAGGGCTGGGCGCGCCATCGTAGTCGAGCCGCGCGCCGTAATTCACGGTCAACTTCGGCGATACTTTCCAGGAATCTTGGCCAAAAAACCCGAGATAGTTGTCCCACGCCGTCCATCGGGAATTCGAATTTGGGTTGGCCATCAATAGAGCGATAGGCGTGCCTGCAATGAACGACTGAGCCGCGGAAAGGTTGGTCGATGCGGGGCCGGCCGCAGGGTACCCAAAGGCTTGGTTGTAGGCTTCCAGTCCAGCGGTTGTGCCCTTCGGAAACAGTCCCGCTGCCTCCCCGCCCGCTACGACATTGAGGATCGAAATGGCGCCGTCGGCGAATTGGAACTGTCCTCCATACCAGAGTTGTTCGTTAATGTCGTAATAGTCGGGCCGGTAGGAACCACCAAACTTGAAACTATGATTTCCTTTCGTCCAGGAAAGACTGTCGTCAAACTGGAACCGCTTCAGCTTTGCCAGATACGGGAACGGAAATGGAGTTCCCAGAACGATGGAACTGGATGTGAGTAGATCGATTTCCGCTCGGCCGTACTGGGGAGAGTCGTTGTGGTAGGTGTTGGCGGGCACCACCTGGAACCGAACTACGTTGACCAGGGTGGGGCTGAAAGTGTGGGTCCAAGACGACAACAGGGTGTAATCCGTGCCGTGATCGTAGGTAGAAGATGGGGGCTGTGGGGCGACGTTATCGCTTTCGTTCGACAAGGAGAAGCGAAACGTCAGGCTGTCCCTATCGCTGGGCTGGTAATCCATCCGAGTGACCCAGTTGTTATACCGGCCCCGCGGCGTGTTGTAGCCGGGGTTGCCCCGCTCCGCGCCGAGGTAGGAGATGACCCCGTCGAACGTTCCGTCGTTCGGCGCAACTAGCGCATTCAGGATCGGGTCCTTTAGCGGACTACCGAAAATTGGACTTGCCAGCAAACCCTGAGCCAGCGGCGCGAATGGAGTCCCCGTGTTGGCCATTTGAGTCAGGTAACAAAGCTGACTCGGTTGGCCGGGGCACGCCCCGGTGGTGGGATTGAAGCCGTTGGTCTGCGCCGTGATCGGCTGAAATTCAGCCTGGCCTGCCAAATTCTGGGAAGTTGCGAAATCCAGCTTTTGATGTTCGTAGGAGCTAAAGAAGAACAGCTTGTCCTTTTTGATCGGCCCGCCAAATGTCATGCCCGGAATCACGCTCTGCTCGAACGGTTTCGTGCCCGGGGAAATGAGCTGGGTGTAATAGTTGACCGAGTCGAGCCCTTCGTTGTGGAAGTAGAAATAACCGCTTCCATGGAACGTATTGCCCCCGCTCTTGGTGACGACGTTGATGGCCGTTCCGACCGTGTTTCCGAACTCCGCCGCGAAGCCGTTCCGGTTTACCTGGAACTCCTGTAAGGAATCGATCGGTATGTTGCGTGTTCTCGGCGATCCCGACCCATAGTCGTTCTCGCCGCCGTCGATGGTAAGCAGGTTGTTGCGCCCGTTGCTGCCGCCCACGGAGAACCCGGAAGCAAGGTAGCCGGTGCCGATATTTTGATCTTGAACCACGGGGGCGTTGGAGCTGGACACTCCCGGCACGGTGTAAATCGCCTCCGTGAAACGCCGGCTGATGTTCGGAAGGTTCTCGACCTGGCGTTGGTTGACCGTGTTCGCCTGTTGCGCCTGTTCTGTCTCGATCAACGGCACTTCCGTGGTCACGTCCACGCTGGTGCCGATGGCGCCCACAATCAGATGGACATCGTACACAAAGGTCTGACCGACCGTGAGCACAACATCCTTGGCGACGGTCTTCGAGAAACCTTCCGAATCGATCTCGATTCGGTATGTCCCGGGGTTCAGGGCCGGAACCTGGTACGTTCCATTGGCGCCCGTCTGGGCGGTCTTGACGACATTTGTTGCTGCGTTTGTGACTGTGACGGTTGCGTTGGGAATGACCGCTCCCGACGGGTCCGACACCGTCCCTTGGAGCGTCGCGGTCGAGTAAGCCGCTTGCCCGTAGGCCAGTGGAGATCCGACTATCCCAACCAGCAACAATACGATGAGAAACGCGAAAATATGGCTAGAGAACCGCGATGCAGCTTCGCAACCGGAAGAGTCCTTCTGTGGGCCCATACAAACCCCCAAAGAGTAAGATGAATCTATCGGTAACGTGAAGGTTTCGAAGCCTGCCGACGGCCGATTAGCTCAATCGGCGCCTCAAAAAATAAACTGCGCTGGCCGTTGCAAGTGGAATTCCAATGAGTGACAATGCGGCGCGACGATCTTTTCTGCATGAAGCTTGAGCGCGGAATAACGCACGAATCCAGGTGCAGTTGGGGCTATTGGCCCACGCGGCTTCAAGCTTGCCCCAGAAAAAATCGAGCCTAAGTTGCGATGAGACACCTGATGAAGTCAGTCAAGTTGGGTCTGAAGCAGGGTGGCTGGCAAGCGAAGACACAGCGCGGTGGCCGGCAAATACGGCGCAGCGCCATCATAAGGCCCGCGAGCGCGCCAGGTTGCCTGCCAGTGAGCGGCACAGTACTTGCTGGGATTTTCGTGCAAATGTCATTCTCAGGAGGAACGCATCCGATGCCTATGAAGACGTTGAAGGATAAGTTGGTCGTGATTACCGGCGCTGCCTCCGGCATCGGGCGCGCAACCGCGCTCGCCTTCGCCAGGCGCGGTTCTCATATCGTCGCGTCCGATCTAAACGGCCAAGGGCTCGAGACGCTCGGCCGGGAGGTCGCCGCGCTGGGAGTTCGTTTCCTGTCCTTTGTGGTCGATGTGACCGACGCGGAGGCGATGA
The DNA here is from genome assembly GCA_035314765.1 of Bryobacteraceae bacterium. Classification (GTDB taxonomy): domain Bacteria; phylum Acidobacteriota; class Terriglobia; order Bryobacterales; family Bryobacteraceae; genus DATFZA01. The sequence continues at coordinate 6,172 of DATFZA010000699.1, read as the reverse complement.
AGGCGTTCGCGGCCAACACAAAGTCGCATGCCGGTGTGGCGGACGTGCTCGTGAACAACGCCGGCATCGGTTATATGGGCCCGTTTCTGAAGAGCGATCTTGCTCATTGGCGGCGCGTGCTCGACATCAACCTGATGGGAGTCGTGCATGGCTGCTACTTTTTTCTGCCTGACATGATCGCCGCGGGCGGTGCCCGTCATGTACTGAACGTTTCTTCGTCCGCCGGCAATTTTCCAGTGCCGTCCATGGCCGCCTATGCTGCCTCGAAAAGCGCCGTGCACGGGTTTTCGGAAGTGCTGCGCATGGAATTGAACAATACGCGGATCGGCGTCACCACCGTTTGCCCCGGCGTGATCAACACGCCCATCATCACGATTCGCAGCAACATTTCGCAGGCCGTCCCGGAGAAGCAAATCGCCAATATACAAGCCTTTTACATCGCCAAGGGCGCTTCAGCGGGCTCGGTCGCGGAAGACATGGTGTCCGCGACTTTGGATGGCCGCGACTATCTTCTGACCGGGCCGACGGCCAAGCTCGTCTACTATTTGAATCGTCTTTCGCCTCGCATGGTGCGGTCTAAGATGGTCAAGCTAGTGAGCAAGTCCGGCCTTCGGTGATTCCGGAGGAACCGGCACAACTATGTCTGTATTTGTGCACGAGAGAATTCTTGAATTGCTGGAAGCGGAAGGCGTCAAGACGCTGATCGGCATTCCGGATCCCAGCTTCATCGCCATGTTCATCGCCGCCGAGGCGCGCGGCTGGCGCGTCATCGCGCCTCATCATGAGCAGGCCGGGGCTTTCATTGCGGACGGGATGTGGCGCATGACCGGAAGACCGGGCGTCGTCGTCGGCAATCAAGGCCCTGGGGTCGCCAATCTCGCGGCCGCCGCGATCTGCGCCGCCAAGGAAAACACGCCGACGCTCTTCCTGGCCGGCCAGCGGCCAAGACTGTTCGACCGGCGGGTCCGCCGGGGCCGCTTCCAGTACACGCGCCAGCCGCGATACTTCGAAGAGGCGATGAAGTAAGCCGGCACGATCGAGTATCCCGAGCAAACCGACGAGATTTTCCACGAGGCCTTTCGCCGTGCGCTGAGCGGCACGCCGGGCCCGGTCTACATCGAATACCCGATGAACGTGATGCAGGCGCAGCTGGATTTGCCGCCCGCGGGTAAGCCGGAAACCTATCGCCTCACCCGCCAGGGCGCAAGCGCGGAAGCAATCGCCCAGGCGGCCGGACTCATTCGAGCCGCGAAAATGCCCGTTCTGCTCGTCGGCCAGGGCGTCTTTGTTTCGCGCGCCCATGACTGCGTCGCCGGGCTGGCGCGCACGCTGCAATGCCCTTTGCTCCAGACGCCGGGCGGCGCCGCTTTCCTCGCGGGACTGGACGATCGCACTTTCCCGTGCATCGCCTGTGGGAACCGATGTCATCGCGAAATCCGATCTTGTCATCGCCGCCGGAACCGAAATTGGCGAGCCGGTCCACTACGGGGTGGGACGCCATTGGGCGAAAGGCAATGTCGGCCAATGGATCTATATCGAGCGGGATCCGCTCTCGATTGGCGTAAATCGCCATATTGACGCGCCATTGGTGGGCGATCTTCGCGATATCGTCCCGCAACTGATCGATGCGCTGAAAACGCCGGCCCGCACCGCTCCAATCGAGTTGGCCGCTTGGGAAGAGCAACATGCCGCGTTCCGCAAGCAGCTCCTCGAATCCGTCCCGTCGCGCTCCGGGCCGATTCATCCGGCACGCTTCGTGGTCGAGGCAACTCGGGTCCTGCCGAAGGATGCCGTTCTCGTACGCGACGGTGGCTCGGTCAACGTTTTCACCTGGGCCTACTCGCAATTGGCGCCGCGCGACGTCCTCTGGTGCCAGAACTTCGGCCATCTCGGGACCGGCCTGCCCCATGCCATCGGCGCACAACTAGCGGCCGGCGGCAGTCGCCGCGTCATTCTCATCACCGGCGACTCCTCGTTCCTTTTCCACGTCTCTGAACTCGAAACAGCCGTGCGCAAGAACATCCCGGTCGTTTGCATCGTAGGGTGCGACTATGCCTGGGGAATGGAGGCGGCCGCTTACAAAGCAACCTTCGGACTCCAATCGCCCGAGACGGAGGCGAAGTGGGGCAAACAGCTCCGCCTCGATAAGATCGCCGAAGGTTTCGGCGCGCATGGCGAATACGTCGAACGCGCCGAAGATATCGCCGCGGCTGTCCAACGCGCCCTGGCGAGCGGTAAGCCGGCCGTCATCCAGGTTCCCATCGACGATCTCGCAAACGCGACCGAAATTCCCGGCATGGAGGAATTCTTGTCGTGGTACGGCGATGCCGGATGACGCGGCCCCGGGGTTGATTCAGTCCAGCGAAGTGAGAGGGGATCGCTCAAAAAGGCGAGCCCGGCATGCCGATGGAGAAACACAAGCCGGAGCAAGGCGCGATCGCAGCCTGAACAAAGTGTAAGTCCAAGAACTCTCGCCCAACATACAGAGTGCGGTGGCAAATGCCGATGAGACCATTGGAGACGCTCCTTGGACACGCCGCCGGTCGAAATCCTGTGCTTCATCTTCGCGATCGTCGTGGGATACTTCGCGGGCAGATCTCTGGGTCTGCGAGGCCGGATGCGCTCCGGCCGAGATTAGCCTATGAGAAACGCCTTGGTCGACGAATTAGGCCACGCGCCGGATCGCGTGGTACACCACCAGCACCACGATCGAGCCAACCACGGCCACAGCCAAACTATAGAGATTCAGCCCGGTAGTTGCGCTGGCGCCAAACATGTTGAACAACCAGCCGCCCACAATGGCGCCCACCACGCCCAGTAGGACGTCGAGAACCAGCCCCTCACCCCTCTTGTTCACGATCTTGCTGCCGATGAATCCGGCTATCAACCCCAAAACGATCCAAGCTAGAAACGACATGTTTTGTCTCCTCCAGTATTCAGTGTCGAACGGTATTATACAGGAGCGAAAGGCTGCGCAAAGGCCGGGACGGCCACAATTGCCGATAACATAGTACTAGTGCTTGTCTCCATCACTCCCAAAGTGGAACGACCCGTGTGGCTGCGCGCGCCGGCGCCGGTGGGCGAGAATTATCGCGATTTGAAACGCCTGGTCAGCGAGCTGCAACTGCATACGGTTTGCGAGAGTGCCGCTTGCCCCAACGTGGGCGAATGTTGGAACCGCCGCACCGCGACCTTCATGATTTTGGGGAATGTATGCACCCGGCGCTGCGGGTTTTGCGCGGTGCAGAAGGGCGCGCCGCTGGAAGTGGACTACGACGAACCGCGCCGGGTAGCGGAAGCTTGCGCCGCCCTGGGACTGCGCTACGCCGTAATCACCAGCGTGAATCGGGACGACCGCAAAGATGGCGGCGCGGAGTTGTTTGCCTTAACGATCCAGGCCATCCGCGAACGAATTCCCGGCTGCAAAGTGGAGGTGCTGGTCCCCGATTTTCAAGGCAGCAAGCCGGCCATGGAAATCGTAATGAATGCCCATCCGGATGTGCTCAATCACAATACTGAGACGGTTCCGCGGCTCTATAGGCAAGTCCGGCTGGGCGCGCGCTTTGAGCGGTCGTTGGAAATGCTCGCCTACGCCAAGCAGTTGCGTCCGTTTATTCCGACCAAATCCGGTTTGATGCTGGGCTTGGGTGAGAACCGCGACGAAGTCTTGCAGGTTATGCGGGACTTGCGCCGGCACAACGTCGATATTTTGACGCTCGGCCAGTATCTACGGCCCTCCTTGAAGCACCTGCCGGTGTTACGCTATGTGCCGCAACCGGAGTTTGACGAGTTCAAGCGGCTGGGATATGAGATGGGGTTTGCGCACGTGGAATCCGGTCCGCTGGTCCGCAGCTCCTATCATGCTAGTGACGGGGTTTGAACGCGGCTGCGAAGCGAAGAGCGCGTTCCGATTGACGCCGATGTGTGGCCGGGCTTTAGGGTAGCCCAGTACCCCCCTACCGGGACCTTTGCGGCCCCGTTGACAGATCTTATCGTCAGGAACATAATCTCTGGTGGATTGCTCACCGCAAGGTGGACGCGGCTGTGTACTGGACAACTGACGTTTGCTCTTATGCAGAAAAAGGAGATCTCATGTCTCGAAATATTCGTTTGTTTAAATCCACGTTTAACGCCGCAAAGAAACTAGGATTCTTGGCGGTCACCGTCACTCTTGCGCTTCTCGCCGCGACAGCCGCGCTTTCGACTGCCGCTTTTGCGCAACAAAGCTCCTATAACTATGGCTACTTTGTGAACGCCAATACAGCCGGGTTTCCCGATGCAGATATGTACGTTGTCAATCCCGGATCCACTGGCGGGACGTCACCGAGTGGCGATCTGTGCGCGAACATCTACGTGTTCAACTCAGTTCAACAAATGCAGGAGTGTTGTAGTTGCAAGATAACTCCGGATGCCTTGACAACTTTCAGTTTGAACACGAACCTTACCAGCGTGCCGATCCTCGGCCCCAGCTTGCGTACCGGAGCGATCAAGGTTGTCTCATCGGCCGTTCCGTCTGCCGCCACTTCGTGCAAGAACGTGGCCGGCTCAACTTACGCTCCGTCTGGCTACCTTGGCATCTGGATTACGCATGTTCATGTGGCCAATGGCACGTTCAGCAAGAGTGAGACGAGCTTCTTGCCTGGTCTCCTCTCGACCCCCAACGCACCAAGCGCGGAACTTGCCCAGCTGCAAGAGATTTGCGGTTTTCTTATAGTGAACGGTAGCGGGTTCGGAATTTGCACTTGCCCGAGCGAGTAGGATTCTCGATTGAAGAACGGGGAGTGGGCCGCTCGGCGTCTGGAGTCCCTATCACGCTAGTGACGCGGTGTGACCCTCAGCGGGCTGGCGTTTGACTATTGGGCATAGCTGCGCGATCTCGTGAACCGATGCCGCGGCCCGCTGGAGATTGGCGGGCGTGTCGCCGCGTAATGCGCTGGCGACGTATGCTACAATTGAGAAGCACGCGACCATGACGATTCCCGCCAGGTACGAGAACGGCGTCTTCAAGCCGCTGGAGGATGTGAACCTTATCGAAGGCACGATAGTCGAAGTGCATCTCCCGGAGGACGCACCAAAGCGGCCAAAGTCGGTCCGAGACTGGCCAACCTTCGGCATTTGGGCGGATCGCGACGACATCCCCGATGGCGTCACCTACGAAGATCGCATCCGACGGTCACGCTAGTGAATCACGCGGAGCGATGGCGTATCTGGTTGACACGAACATCGTTGTAGACGTCACGCGCGGGAGCATAACAGCGGCGGACTACCTGGATGGCCTCGCCGCTGCGTGGTCTATCTCCACGATCAGCTTTTATTTTTCTCGATTATTAACGCCGCCGGACAACTCAACGCCGGGCGTTGCCGGGCAGGTTAGCGGCATCGCTCGGGCTGCCGCAACAACGGCTGCGCGCTGAAGCGACTGATGTACAAAGAGGTCGCCGGGAAACTGGTACCGTCCCAGAAATAGAGTGCCTTGAAGCTCACTGTCTCCCTCTCCAGATCTGTATCCAATCTCGAAAGCGGGGCAACTTGCCGCCTTTTCGTCGATTCACCTGGGCTGAGACAATTCTGAGGTTGTCAATCGTGTGACCACCACCTTTGGCGAATGGAACCTTATGGTCAATGTGGTGGACTTGCGGATCATATCTCGTGCCGGTTGTCTTCTCGAATCAGTCAATCAACCTTTGCTTTGTCCTAAGCGGGATGTGGCGAGAACGCTTTGGAGAGACTGTGAAATAAAACGAAAATGGAAGAACTATTGCAGCGTATTGAACCCACCAACCTCGGAGACCAGTCACTTTGGCCACGTACATAATCCCGACATTGATCAAAAATAAAAATACGAACCTGCATACGTACCACCAGATCACCTGCCGCTGGCCAATAGCATTGCGAATGATAACAAAAGCAGCCAGACCAAGGAAGACAATCAGGAGAAGCGCTTGGAATTGAGCCTCTGTCATCACGGCCTCTTGCTGCGCTCGGCGACTGGCGGAAGCCCCACAAAACAGCGCTTCGTCAACAAATTCAGTACCGCACTTGATGCAGAACTTGTTGGCTCCCGGCTGGGGAGTAGGAATTGGTCGCGCAGGCGGCGGGTTGGCAGCGGAGCTGGATGCGTTGGTTTTCCCGATGCCTCATCTGTGCCGAAGCGCCAAGTATGACTGCTCCA
>DATFZA010000698.1:0-12735 GCA_035314765.1 Bryobacteraceae bacterium | reverse complement strand
GCGGTCTCCTACGGGCCATCCCGCAGCAACGGACTGGTCTCGCTCGAATTTATGTTCACAGGCGAAAGCGCGCACGCGGCGGGCGCTCCCTGGCGCGGCCGCAGCGCCCTGGACGCGGTGGAATTGATGGACGTGGGTTGGAACTTCCGGCGGGAGCACTTGCGGCTGGCACAGCGCTCCCATTACGTGATTACCAACGGCGGCGACCAGCCCAATGTCGTTCCGCCCAACGCGTCGGTCTGGTATTACTTCCGCGAAGCCGACTACGACCACATCATGGACCTGTGGAGGATTGCCGACAACATGGCCAAGGGCGCCACACTCATGACCGACACGACCTATACGGAGCGTCTGCTGGGCAGCGCCTGGCCGGGATATTTCAACAAACCCATTGCCGAAGCCATGTACGAGAACATCAAGAAAGTGGGCCTGCCCGCGTGGTCGGAAGCCGATCAAACTCTAGCCAAGGCAGTGCAGCACGAGATGAAGGTCAAGGAAAGCGGCTTGCCGTTGAAGATCAGCGAGCTACGCGCGCCGCGTGAAGAGCCCGCCGACGATGCCATGGGCGCAAACATTGGACCCATGGGTGGAGGCTCGGATGACATCGGCGACATCTCCTGGGCCGTGCCCACGGTGACGCTGAACTATCCATCGAACATACAAGCCGGCCCTGGCCACAGTTGGGCCAATGCGATCTCCATGGCAACGCCGATTGCGCACAAAGGGGTGATCGCCGGAGCCAAGGTACAGGCTCTAACGATGCTTGACATTCTGCTGCATCCGGAATTGGTGGAGAAATCCTGGAATTATTTTAGGACGGTGCAAAATAAAGACACCCATTATAAGAGCTTTCTGCGTCCAGACGACAAGCCGGCAATTTGGTTGAATCGGAAAACCATGGAACAATACCGTGGCAAGATGAAGGCGTTTTACTACGATCCATCGAAGTACGACACCTATCTCGAGCAGCTCGGCATCACCTATCCGACGGTGCGCAAGAGCGAAAGCGCGGGCTCGCAATAGGCGTATAATCGCTGGACAAATGATAAGGGAGATTCTCGTTGTTTTTCTCTGCGCGTCCACGCTAGCCGCGCAGGATCGAATCGAGCAAGCCCGCAAGCTGAACGCGGAAGGCAAGCAGGGGCTCGCACTCGCTCTGTATGAGGAGGTGCTCGAGAAGACGCCGGACTCGTTCGACGCGAATCTGGGCGCTGGCGTGGTGCTCGATCTGGATGGCCAATATGCGAAGGCGCGCAAGTATCTGACCAAGGCGATCGCCGTCGCGCCGGCGCAATCCAAACCGCGGGCGCTGACGGCCATGGCAATCTCGTACGCCTTCACTGGCGATTGCAAGACTTCCTCGCGGTTCGAAAAGGAGGTCTTCGACCTGCGAGTTTCCGCCGAGGAGTGGACCGATGCCGCGGAGGCCGCCAACGAGGCCGGCCGGCTCTGCCTCGAATCGGGCTCTCTGGTTGAGGCGGAGAAGTGGTACGAGACTGGTCATGAAACGGCCCTCAAGAATGCGAATCTCTCTGCTGGAGAGAAAGATCTCTGGGCACTGCGTTGGGAGCATGCTCAGGCGCGCATAGCGGCCCGGCGCGGTCAGCATGTTTTGGCAGAGCGGCACGCCGCCGCGGTCAAAGCGATTCTCGATAAGGGAACCAATCCCGCGCAGGCGCCCTTTTATCCCTATCTCGCCGGCTATGTCGCCTTCTATGCCGGCGACTATAAGACTGCGGCGAGTGAGTTGGAAAAGGCCGAACAGAGGGATCCCTTCATCCTGAGTTTGCTCGCGCAGTCCTACGAGAAAACCGGAAGCAAGGACCGGGCGGTGGAGTTGTATCGCAAGATCATGACCATCAACATACACAACCCGACCAACGCTTTTGCCCGCCCGCTAGCGCGGAAGAAATTGCAGAAGCAGGTTTAGCGCGGCTCTCTGGCGCCGCGCGCGGTTATCGCGTATTGTCAGCAATGGCATTCACAAACGTGTCGTATAAATGCCCTTTAGAATCCGGCCGTGAAGGAATCGCCGGACAAGTGTTTGGAAATTATTTTTTCTTCTTATCCAGCGCGCTTAAATTGCTCTATTCGCCGGGTCAGGTGTCGCGGCGCGGGCGCTCACACAGCGGTGACGCCTATTGAAGGCCGGGCCTGCGAACCTGCAAGCCGGCCCACTTACTAACTTGACACTTACTAACCAGCCCTTGTAATCTTACAATCTCTGTCCTATACTAAGAGACCTCCCAGAAAGGAGAGCCCGCCATGCAGATTACCTGCCTACAGCGGAGCGTTGTGTTTGCTCTCGCTGTTTCCACACTTTCCCTCGCGCAACCGCCAGCCGCGCCCAATTGGAGCGTAATCACCACCGCACGGATTCGGCCGGAGTTCCGCGCTGAGTGGGAAGCCATGCAGAAGGAAATTACCGCTGCGTACAAGAAAGGCGGCGCACCCTTTCGCGTCGTCACACAGACCATCATGGGCGATCTGATGGAATACACCTCCATTGTTCCATTGGGCAAGTGGGCCGAGATGGATGACCCTTCGCCCATCGAGAAGGCCTTAGGCGCCCCAGGCTCCCAGCGCCTCTTGAAGCGCGCCGGCGCATACCTGACGGGCGCGGATCGCGTCTCATCCCTGGCCCTCCACGACATCAGTATCGAGACACCGATGGCCGATCCCGGTCAATTTGTCGCCATCACTCGATACCGCCTGGTTACTGGTAAGGGCGCCGAGTTTACGGAGTATATGAAGAACGACTATATACCAGCCATGCGTAAGGCGGAAATCGCCAATCTTTGGCTCAGCCAGACCGTGTTTGGCGGGGATCCCAATGAACGTGTAATGATCCGCTTCATGCACAGCCTCGCCGAAATCGATGCCGGACCTCCGTCGAGGAAAGCCCTTGGCGCGGAGGGCGCAGCCCGCCTGGCCGCCAAGCAGAACGGGATCATCGCCGCCGCCCGCTACAGCATAGTTCGCGTGCGGCCGGACTTGAGCGCCATGCCCCCGCCGCCAAAACCTTAAGAGATTGCGCGAAACCGGCCCGCGCCAAGCGCGCTTCTCTTCGGCCACGCCTTGCCCGCGTGGCAGTAACCTGGAGAAATCTTGCCGCGGCAATGCTAGGATGAGGGTTTCCCGTCATGGTGAAGGCGATCCCGGACATTTTGGCCCAAATTGTCGCAGTGAAAAGGACTGAACTGGGCAGGATTGCGAGCGGTCTGGAGAACCGCGCGGCAGACGCCGTCCTGAAGAGGCGCGATTTCGCTGGCGCCTTGCGGGCAACCTCGCCGGCCATCATTGCCGAGATCAAGAAAGCGTCTCCGAGCAAGGGCCTCCTGCAATCGGATTTCGATCCACGGCGAATGGCCGGAGTTTATCAGGCAGGCGGCGCGGCGGCGCTGTCGGTTTTGACGGATGGCGCGCACTTTCAAGGCAGCCTTGCCGATCTCGAGTCGGCGCGCGCGGAAGTGACGCTGCCGGTCTTGCGTAAGGACTTCACGATCGATCGCGCGCAGATCGTAGAAGCGGCAGCTTCCGGCGCGGACGCAATCCTGTTGATTGCCGCAATTCTCAGCGAGCGTGAACTGCGCGACTTTCGCGAAATGGCCGAGAGTTATAAGATGACTGCGCTGGTGGAAGTGCATGACGGCGACGAGCTGCGCGCCGCCGTTGCTTCCGGAGCGAGCGTTATCGGCGTCAATAACCGCGACCTGCGGACGTTTGAGGTGTCTCTCGATACAGCCCTAAGCCTGGCCGGCGAAATGCCGGCCGGCGTAACTAAGGTTGCGGAGAGTGGGATCCACTCGGCCGCCGATGTCCGCCGGCTGCGCGGAGCCGGATTCCAAGCGTTTCTGGTGGGTGAGCATCTGATGCGCTCGGGCGATCCGGCGCAAGCGTTGCGGGCACTACTTCAGTGATCGTGAAGATATGTGGAATCACGAACTGGGACGACGCCGAAGCCGCGGTGGAAGCGGGCGCAACGGCGCTCGGATTCAATTTTTATCGGGAGAGCCCCCGCTATCTTTCGCCCACCGGCGCGGCCCTGATCGGCGAGAAACTGATCGGTGAGAACCCGAACGTTACCAGGGTGGGAGTTTTTGTGAACGAGTCCGCTGCGAACGTCGCCAAGATTGTCCTCGAAGCGAACCTCGACGTGGCGCAGCTGCACGGGTCGTCACAGGGTCTCGGCGTACGAATTTGGCGTGCCGCCCACCCGGAAGATGTTCCCGGCGACGAATTGGCGGAAGCGATCCTGCTCGATACGCCGTCGAACAAGATGTACGGAGGCACGGGCGAGAGTTTCGATTGGTCGGTGGCTCGGGGGCTCCCGTACAAGGTGATTCTGGCCGGGGGCCTCCACGCGGGCAACGTTGGGATAGCAATCAAGCGAGCCAAGCCATGGGGCGTGGATTCGTGTTCGCGCTTAGAGAGCAGTCCTGGCGTCAAAGACCACGAGAAAATGCGGCAATTTGTGCAAGCTGCGCTGGCCGCGGCTGCTACGTTGAATTTATGATGGCGAATTTATGATTGCCTTCACCTTTATGACGGAATCGCAACCCGACGCGCGCGGCCACTTCGGTCCTTACGGCGGCCGATTTGTGCCTGAAGTCCTGATGGCGCCCTTGGAAGAACTGGAAAAGGCTTACGCCGAGGCGCGCGTCGATCCGGAATTTCAGGCCGAATTAAAAGATCTCATGACAAATTACGCCGGGCGGCCTACTCCGCTGTATTTTGCCAAGCGCCTGAGTCATGACCTGGGCGGCGCACGGATTTATATCAAGCGCGAAGATCTGCTGCATACCGGCGCGCACAAAATCAATAACTGCCTAGGGCAGGTGTTGCTCGCCCGGCGCATGGGCAAGAAGCGGATTATCGCCGAGACCGGCGCGGGCCAGCATGGCGTGGCCACCGCCACCGTCTGCGCGCTATTCGGCCTCGAGTGCATCGTCTACATGGGCGAGGAAGACATGCGGCGGCAACGGCTCAACGTCTTCCGCATGCGCATGCTCGGGGCAACGGTCGTCGCTGTAACCATCGGAAGCCGGACGCTGAAAGACGCCATCAGCGAAGCCATGCGGGATTGGGTCACGAACGTCTCGACCACGCATTACCTGCTGGGCTCGGCGCTGGGAGCGCATCCTTACCCGATGATGGTGCGCGACTTTCATCGGGTGATTGGAGTGGAGGCGCGGGCGCAGATTCTGGAGCGGGAAGGGCGGCTACCGGACACCATCTTCGCGTGCGTGGGCGGGGGCAGCAACGCCATCGGCATCTTTCATCCCTTCATCAAAGACGAGGGCGTGAAGCTGGTAGGCGTGGAAGCGGGCGGCACAAGCGAAGAGTTGGGGATGCATGCGGCACGTTTCAGCGGGGGCTCACCGGGAGTGTTGCAGGGCGCCTATAGCTATCTCTTGCAGGACGCGGACGGCCAAATCGCTTTGACGCATTCCATTTCCGCCGGGCTCGATTATGCTTTGGTCGGCCCTGAGCACGCGTGGCTGTCGGACCACAAACGCGCGACCTATGTGTCGTGCACCGACGCCGGCGCGCTAAACGCCGCCAAGGTCTTGTCACGGACGGAAGGCATCATTCCGGCGCTCGAATCCGCGCACGCCGTCGCCGAGGCCATCCGGCAGGCCCCTGGCGCGAAAAGCCAGCTATTTCTGATAAATCTGTCCGGCCGAGGCGACAAAGACACCGACATTTATCGCGAAAACATGAAAGAATTGGATGAACCAGACCAGAATCGCCCGGCTCTTTGAACGGACGAAGCCCGCGCTGATCGCCTATATAACCGCCGGCGATCCAACTCCCGATCACACCCCCAAACTCGCCGCCGCGCTGGAACGCGGGGGCGCCGGGCTCATTGAGCTCGGCGTGCCGTTTTCCGATCCCATCGCCGACGGGCCTGTGATCCAGCGGGGCTCAGACCGGGCTTTGCGTGCTGGAACCAACGTTGCGGCCGTCCTGAGAATCGCGGCGGAAATTCGCCGCTCATCGCAGATTCCGTTGCTATTGTTTTCCTACATGAATCCGCTGATGCGCTATGGGTTTGAGAAACTGGCGCGGGATGCAGTCGCGGCCGGCGTCGACGGGGTACTGTTGACCGACTTGAGTGTGGAGGAGGCGCCCGATCTGGCTCCGATGCTGCAGAAGAGCGGCCTCGATACGGTCTTTCTGGCCGCGCCCACCAGTACCGAGCGGCGGCTTCAACTGGTGGCGCAGTATTCGAGTGGATTCGTGTACTTGGTGTCCCGCACCGGCGTTACCGGGGAGCAGATCTCGCTTTCAGAAAGTGTCGGCCCGCTGGTTCAGAAGATGCGGTCCATCACTTCCCTACCCTTGGCGGTCGGCTTTGGAATTTCCACAGCGGAGCAGGTTCGGTCAGTCGGAAAAATAGCCGACGGTGTGGCGGTCGGTAGCGCGTTTGTGCGCACAATCGAACAGAACGCGGCCAGTCCCGGCCTGGAGGGCAAGCTGGAAGCCACGGCTCGTGAGTTGGCTTCCGGCTTGCAATAAAGTACGGACTCCCGTCTTACCTCTTATGCCCAGCCGGCGCCGCGTGAGCAGCGGGCTGCGCGTGTTGAGCGGGAGCGGCCGGGCGGGCTTGCATCTGGGGACGCGCCTGCATCTGTTGTTGCGGACGCGCTTGCATCTGGGGCCGCGCTTGCATTTGTTGTTGTGGACGCGCCTGCATTTGTTGTTGTGGACGCGCCTGCATCTGGGGCCGGGCTTGCATCTGCTGTTGCGGATGAGCCTGCATCTGGGGCCGGGCTTGCATCTGCTGTTGCGGATGAGCTTGCATCTGGGCCTGTGGATGACCCGCCGCGCCCGGAGCGCGATTTTGCGGCTGAGCCACGCCGCGGCCCTGGAGCTGGCCTGTGGCCGGTCTCGCACCCGCTGCTCCCGGACGACTTAACCCAGGGTTACCCACTGCCGGCCGGCCTCCGCCTGCCGCGGACGCGCCGCCATGGAATCCTCCAGCCGCTCCCGCCGCCGCGCCCCCGTGGAAGCCTCCAGCCGCGCCTCCGGCACCCGCGCCGCCGCGAAATCCCGCTGCCGCTCCGGTAACCGGCGGATGGAAGTTGTGCGGTACTCCGGCGCCTCCGTGCTCGTATACGCCCCGGTTCATGCCGCCGAAGTTGCCGTGATTGTATACCGTGTTACTCCTGGAAATGTAGTCGGTGCGGTCGTAGAAAACGCCGCCACCTCGCCAGTTCGGAGACCAAGAGCCCCAGCCCCAGTGGTAGTGGCCCCAGATGCCGATTCCAATGGCGACCGCGGCAAATCCGAGCACCCCCGCGTAGACCAGGCCCGGGCCTGGAGCTGCCCAGTAGAAACCAGGGTAGGGCACGACGGGTACTCCCCAGACGCCCCAGGGATTGTAATACGGCACGTAGACGTAACTCGGATTTGCGGGTGCCACGATAACCTGACCGGCGTCATCGTAAACGCGGAGTTGTGAGGAGTTCCGCAGATTGCCGGCCTGCTCCGCCTGAAAGCGCATGGCCTGTATCGCGTTCGTCACGTCAGCGGGTTGATTGTAATATGCGTTGCCTAGAGCGGTGGCCCAACCAATGTTTCGCGTCATGATATCGAGCACCGACGGAAATGCCGTGAGGGCTTTCACGCTTGGATCCCACGGCAAGCCGTCCACCTGTGCCGCGAGTTGCTCGGGACGCAGCCCTGCGTTCTGGTGCACATAGTTGTCGGCGTCCGTAATTTGCTGTGGATAGGTGGATGCCGTGAGCACTTGAGCCACCAAGGAATCCGGATACAAAGCGATCGGAGCTACCAACTGGTTCAGTTGCTCAGCTCCCAAGGGGAGGTAGTTTCCCTGGGCGCTCACCTGCACTTGCGCGAAAGACACCATCAGGACAGCCAACAGCACTGCCAGCGACTGGCGCGCGGCAACGCGCAACGCTCCCATCACTTCGTTCGACTTTACGTCGCTCGATTTCATTGTTTCGTCTCCAATTCTTGAGGACTCGATACCACAGAATACAACTTGTTGGCCCTCAATGCCACCGTCCTTAAGACTCTGGGGTGCCGGATCCGGAGATCTGTCGTGCAATGCGCTAGCCGCCGGAATTGCCGCAATGCGGTAGCCGCTGGAACGCGCGACGCCGCAGATAGGTGTGGTAGCAGATCGTGTCTCCACATTGGAATTTCCACCGCGCGGACGCTGCCAATGCCTGGCGACTGGCGGATGGAGTAATAGCTGGAGCCAGACCTGAAAGCAAGCTGGAGGCTTGCGGCTTGCGCCGTGGCCTCCGGCTTACACCAAAAAACGGACTATTTCTTCTCTTTGTGCTCGGCGGGCGCGGCATGGTGCTCCGTGGGTGGTGCGGCGCGGTGCTCGGCCGCGGGAGGGCGGGCGGCTTGCTGGCGTACTTCGCCGCCGCTCGGTCGAGCGGCATTGGGCTGCGCATGCTGTTGAGGAGCGGCCGGGGCAGTATAAGGGCGAGCCTGCGCCGCCGGAGCGCGATATTCCGGACGAGCCTGCGTCTGCGCTGGCGGACGAGCCTGCGTCTGCGCCGGCGGGCGGCCCTGGAACTGTCCTTGCGCGGGTCTGGCGGCTTCGGCGCCAGGACGATTGAAATTAGGATTTGGGCGCTCGAATTGACCCTGCGCAGGCCTGCCGGCAGCCCCTGCCGGACGATTGAAGTTACCCTCGGACCGGCCGGCCGGTACGCCACCTCGGAAACCCGCCGCGGCGCCGGTCACCGGCGGATGGAAGTTGTGCGGTACTCCGGCGCCTTCACGCTCATACACTCCCCGGTTAAAGGACCCGAAATTGCCGCGATTATAGACCGTGGTGCTGTTGGAGATATAAGTATTGCGGTTGTAATAAACATTGCCACCGCGCCAGTTGGAAGACCAAGCATGCCAGCCCCAATTGTAGTGAGCCCAAATGCCGACTCCGATGGCAACTGCGGCAAAACCGATCACCCCCGCATAAATCAGGCCGCGCGATGGCGGAGCCCAATAATAACCCGCGTAGGCTGGCAATGGGGCCCCATAAACGACCCACGGATTGTAATAAGGGACGTAAACATAGGCCGGATCGACCGGTGCAATCACGATCTGGCCTGCGTCGTCGTAGACCCGAAGTTGGGAGGAACTGCGCAGATTTCCGGCCCGCTCCGCCTGATAGCGCATTGCCTGCACCGCGTTCATCACGTCAGCCGGCTGGTTGTAGTAAGCGTTACCGAGGGCAGTCGTCCAACCGATGTTCCGTGCGAGGTTATCGAGGACAGCCGGAAAGGCTGTGAGGGCTTTCACGCTGGGGTCCCACGGCAAACCGTCCACGGAGGCAGCCATTTGGTCTGGAGGCAATCCGTCGTTCTGATGGACATAATTGTTAGCGTCCGTGACTTGCTGCGGATAGGTTGCCGCCGTCAATACTTGCGCTACCAGCGAATCCGGATAGAGGGCGATGGGCGCCACCAATTGATTCAGTTGCTCGGCGCCGAGCGGCGAGTACGCGTCCTGTGCGTTCACTTGCAGCTGCGCGAATGGCACCATAAAAAAGGCCAAAGTAACGGCCAGCGATTGCCGCGCGGCCACCCGCAAATTGAGAACCGCTTGGTTCCATTTCATTGTTTTGTCTCCTTTCGAGACTTTCATGCCCAGCATACAACTCTTCATACTTCTAAGCGATCTGTCTTGGCTAACACATACGGATCAGACAAGTTCTGTCTGGTTGGACGCGCGGAGACTGCAGGAATTGACACCTTTCCGGGAGTCTGAACGCGCTTTAATCTCAACAGCCGTTAATGGCCGGCGGCCGGTGGCATCCCGGTTTTGATGGCATCCCGATTTTTGATACCGGTCGCAGATGGCATTCGCCATCCCATGGGATCATAGACACTAGACATTGCCCTTGCAGATTCAGCATCGGGAGCGGGAAGGCATCGAGATTCTCGATCTCAATGGCAACCTCATTTTCGGAGAGGAGGACATTCTCTTCCGGGACGAGTTCCAGAAGTTGCTAGATCGTGGCCAGCACAAGGTCGCTCTCAACTGTAAGGAAATCGACAGACTGGACAGCGTGGGAGTCGGCACGTTGATCTGCGTCCAGGAAACGTTGCAGCCGCTGGGCGGAAATCTGGTGCTGGCCAACGTTAAATTGGCTCATCTGGAACTATTGGTCATACTGAAGCTGGAAGCGTTCTTCGCCGTCTTTGAAACCGAAAATGAGGCGGTGAACAGCTTTTTCCCAGAACGGCATGTGGAGCGAGTGGATGTACTCAAGCTGGTTCGAACTCTGATGAAGCCAGCGCAGAAAGAGATAGGAGAGAAGCAGAAATGAAGAACACGATCTTGGGGCTGGGCCTCTGCGCTGTTGGGCTGTGGGCAGCCGACGCGCCGGCCGATACGAGTTTGGCGCAACAAGCCGATCGTCAGATCGCGTCAGTGGAGAAAGAGGTGGTTTCGCTGGCGGAAGCGATGCCGGCGGACAAGTTCGACTTCGCACCCACGACTGGCGCGTTTCAAGGCGTTCGGACCTTCGCGCTGCAGATGCGCCACATGGCCCTGGTCAACCACGAACTGGCAGCGGCGCTGCTAGGCGAAAAACTCCCCGATCCGGGCAAGAACGAAAACGGGCCCGACGCGCTGAAGAGCAAGACGGAAATCGTCGGGTACCTCAAGGATTCGTTCACGCATCTGCACAAGGCAATAATCGCGCAGGAAGGCAAGAGTTTCACGGAGGCGATCAGCTCGCCATTTGGAGGCAAGTCGCCGCGCGGCTATTTGGTGAACGTGCCGGCCTGGCACTGCTTCGACCACTATGGTCAGGCGGTTGTGTATGCGCGTATGAATAACATAGTCCCGCCGGCCAGCCGCTAAGCCAGCAATCTAGCCGCGGCTGGCGCAAAATACGTCAGCACGAAATCCGCTCCGGCCCGCCGGATGCTGGTGAGCGATTCCAAGATGGTCCGGTCGTGGTCCAGCCAGCCGCGCTCAATGGCGGCCATGAGCATACTGAATTCGCCACTTACCTGGTAGGCTCCCAGCGGGGCCGCAAAGCGCTCGCGCGCCTGACGAATGATGTCGAGATAGGGCATGGCGGGTTTCACCATGATCATATCCGCGCCCTCTTCTATGTCGAGTTCGATCTCGCGGATCGCCTCACGCGCATTGGCCGGATCCATCTGGTAGCTGCGCCGGTCGCCAAACTGCGGAGTGGATTCCGCCGCCTCGCGAAAGGGCCCATAGAAGACGGAAGCAAACTTGGCGGCGTAGGCAAGAATCGGCGTGTTCGTGAATCCGCCGGAGTCCAGCGCTTTTCGAATCGCCGCCACACGCCCGTCCATCATGTCGCTGGGCGCCACGATGTCGGCGCCGGCACAGGCATGCGACACCGCGGTCTTGGCCAGCCATTCCAAGGTGATGTCGTTATCCACGTCGTTTCCGACAATCTTGCCGCAGTGACCGTGGCTGGTGTATTCGCAATTGCAGACATCGGTCATCAACAACAGTTTGGGAACGGCTTGTTTCACGGCACGCACGGCGCGCTGCACGATGCCATCGGCCGCGTAGGCGCCGGAAGCCATCTCGTCCTTGCTCTCGGGAATCCCGAACAGGATGACCCCGCCGAGACCCAGCGAGTGCGCCTGTTGGCATTCCCTCACGATCTCGTCAATCGAGAGCTGAAAGTTCCCCGGCATGGAACCGATCGCCCGCCGCACACCCTCGCCCGGAACGGCGAAGAGCGGGAGAATCAACTGGCCCGGTTCCAGCTTCGTTTCCCGCACCAGATTGCGCAAGGGTTCGCTCGCGCGCAGACGGCGCATGCGATGAATGGGAAATGGCATGGCGTTAGCTTTCTTGACCTCAGCTTTCCTGAATGGTCACGCTTTTTAGCTGATCGCCCTGCTGCGTTTTGTCCACCACGTCCTGCCCGCCGACGACTTTGCCAAATACCGTGTGCTTGCCGTCCAGCCAGTTGGTGGCAATGTGAGTAATGAAGAACTGGCTGCCATTGGTGCCCGGCCCGGCGTTGGCCATGGAAAGGGAGCCCACCTGGTGCTTGTGCGGATTGCCCTGGAACTCGTCCTCAAACCGGTAGCCCGGACCGCCCCGGCCGGTCCCTTCAGGACAGCCGCCCTGGATCATGAAATCGGCGATTACGCGGTGAAACTTCGTGCCGTCATAAAATTTCTCGCGAGCAAGAAATACGAAATTGTTTACCGTCTTGGGCGCTTCTTTTGCCAACAGTTCGCAAACAATAGAACCTCGGCTCGTTTCGAACGTGGCCTTGTATTTTTTATTCGCATCGATGGTCATCGGAGGCGGAGCTGCGTATTGTTTTGCCATTCCTTCCAGTGTACGGTACGATAAAACCTTGTTGCACGAGTGGTGCGACGCGGTTCCCTGAAGCAGACTCTCGCGTACGATTCTCTGGTTCGAACAATCCAAGTATAGGAGGCCAGTGAATGTCTATTCCTTTTCCTTCCGATTTCGCATCGAGAAATTGCTCCGCGACTCCCTCCGTCAGCGATATTCTGCTCCGCATCAGCGGCATCCGTTTGCCGGAGGGCGAGGCGCGGCGGGTGCTGGACGCCATTGAGCGAGCGGTTGGCCGGCTTGCTAGCCGGCGATCCAGCCGATCCGGCTTCTCTCGCGGAGCTGACACGGCCAATGGCAAGCGCGCGAAACGCAACAATTATTTTCAGGCCGGCCCTAACTTTCCCTAACTGCTAGGGCTCTCTATAAGTGTGGACG
>DATFZA010000697.1:0-12298 GCA_035314765.1 Bryobacteraceae bacterium | reverse complement strand
CTGAACCAGGTGGAAGTGGATGTTCAAAACGGCGTAATCGCACTGCGCCAGGCGCGCGCCCGCTTCGACGCCGCCGTAAAGAACCGCGTTTTGCAGGAGCAACTGCTCGATGCCGAACAGCGCCGCTTCCGGCTGGGCGCGTCCATCCCCTATAACGTGATTCAGCAGCAGCGCGATCTGGTGGGCGCGCAGTATGCGGAGTCGGCGGCGCTGGTCTCTTATAGCAACGCCAAGATCGCGCTGGATCAGTCGCTCGGCGCAACGCTCGAGGTGAATCACATCTCCATCGACGAAGCCCGCGCGGGCCGAATCACGGCGGCCCCAGCGCCCCTTCCCCCGGAAGCCGCCAGGTGAAATGTGGGGCTGATGAAAAGCGGCAGGTTCGCCACGCGGAAGCTGTGTCCGCTGGCGCTTGGCCTGGCCCCCAATTCTACCTGATCAAGCAGCACGTCCCGTCTAGCTCGCGAACGTCTAGCTCGCGAAAGTCTAGCTCGCGAAAGTCTAGCTCGCGAACGTCAGTGAGGGGATGGGCGCTCATCCCCTCACTGACGTTCGGGGCTAGGCAAGCGGTAGTGTGCCGGTTTGTCCCCCGAGGCCGGACGGGCTAGGCATGGTTGACAGATTCGGAAATATAGCACGCGCACACTCGACACCGCGCTCGCGAGACACGCAGCCCGCAACTGAAGTATGCTGCTTAAGATGCAGAAACACCTGCTACTCACCGCCGCCACCGCAGCCATCCTCCTCGGACAACAAACCCGCAAGCCGTCTCCAGTCCACCAGCGCGATACGGAGATCGGCTGGCGCCTCGCGCCCTCCGACCAGGCCTACTCTTTCATTGACGGCAAACATCTCATCCAATATGTAGACGACTTGACTGCCATGTCCCGCCGGTATCGCGACCATGGCCACCCGCAGTTCTGGGGCCGCATCATCGGGACCGAGGCCGACACAGAGAACGCGGAGTGGATGCTCGCCAAGTTTCGCCAGCTCGGTTTGACCGACGTCCATGAGCAGTATTTCGATCTACCTCCGCAATGGATGCCGCAATCGTGGAGCGCCACTGCCTCCATCAACGGCAAGACGCTGTCGCTCGACACGGCGCAGCCAACGTACCTGTCCAAAGCAACGCCCGCCGCTGGTCTCGACGTTGAAGCGGTTTACGCCGGAATGGGGAGCGAAGCCGATATTGCGCTTGCCCGCGACGTCAAGGGCAAGGCCGTATTCTTTTACAGCACCGACACCGGGTCGCGCCACATCGGCATCTCCGACGGGGCGATCAAGCGGCTGGCGGATCGCGGCGCTGCCGCCATTTTTGTAATTCTGGGAGTGCCGGGCAATGAGCGAACGCAGTTCTACCCGGTCAACTGCCCGGTTCCCAGTTTCTCGCTCGGTCAAAAGGACGGGCTCGCCATGCGCGATATGATTGCGCAGGCCAGCGGCGAGCCGGTACGCGTGAAGATTCGTTTCGAGGTCAACCTCGTTCCAAATCTGAAGTCCGGCACTGTGTGGGGCTCGCTGCCCGGCACGACGGATGAAAATGTCCTGGTAGTAGCTCATCGGGACGGCTGGTTTCAGGGCGCGAACGATAACGCCACCGGTGTCGCAACACTCATGGGCATCGCCGAGTACTTCGCCAAGATTCCCAAAGAGAAACGCCGCCGCACGATTCTGTTTGCCGGAACCACCGGCCACCACAACAACAGCGCGGAAAGCGGATCCTGGTTTCAACAGCACCCCGAATTCTTCGCCAAGACCGTTCTGCTCTTCAACTGTGAACACACCGGACTAAAGCAGACCGCCATGGGAACCAACCAGTTCTCCAACGCCCCGGCGATTTACCGCTGGTATGCCGGCGATAGCCCCAAACTGCTCGATATCGCGAACAAGGCCATGCTGGCTTTCGGAGTACCCACCTTCCCTGAATCCTCTACGTCGCCGCCCGGCGAGATCGGGCGTTATTACCATAACGCACCGTCCGTCGAGATCATTAACACGGGGTACGTTTGGCATTCCGACCAGGAGACGGCGGAGACCATTTCGCTCACCGGCATGGAGTCTGTCACGCGCGCGTATGCGAAGATTATCGCCGATACCGATTTGGTGGACCGGAATGAGCTGCGCGTGACGGAGTAAGCTCGATTTACGGACTGTTGTCCCCCTGGGCCGGCCGCAAGCGACGCGGATGGGGACACTGCGGGCTGGTGTCCGAACTCCTTCGCTCAGAACTACGGCAGCGGTGTCCCCCGGGCGCTTGGCAAGCGACGCAGATGGGGAAGCTGTCCCCCGGGGCCGGCCGCAAGCGACGCGGATGGGGACACTGCGGCCTGGTGTCCGAACTCCTTCGCTCAGAACTACGGCAGCGGTGTCCCCCGGGCGCTTGGCCGACAGCACGGGCGTCACACGGTGTTGACACACATTGTTTTGCAACGATAGCCCTCCGCGGGACGTTTACAATGAGAGGAGCGTGGAAATGTACAAAAGGATGACTTTGTTCCTGCTGGCGGTGGCGATTTCCACTTGCTGGGCACAGGAACCCGCGGCCAACGCCGAAGCCCCTCTCCCGCAATTCACCGTCCCGGAAGGCACTAAAGTGCCATTGAGCATGATCAATAGCGTGAGCACCAAAAATGCAGCGCCCGGCGACCGTGTGTATCTCGAGTCCGTTTTCCCGATTTTGGCGGATGGCAAAATTGTGATTCCTCCAGGAAGTTATGTCGCCGGAACCATAACCGAACTGAAGCGGCCCGGGCGAGTGAAGGGGAAAGGCGAAATGTACGTCCGCTTCGATTCGCTGACGCTGCCGAACGGCGTGACGAGGGACTTTAAGGCCCGCGTGGGTGCGCTCGATGGACGCGCCAGTGAACACTTGGATAAGTCGGAAGGAAAAATCCAGAGTGAAGGCAACAAGTCCGGCGACGTTCGGACTGTAGCGGAAACCGCCGGGGCGGGCGCCACGATCGGCAGCATCGCGGGCGTGTCCTCGGGCCACACTGGACTGGGCGCGGGCATTGGCGCGGCGGCGGGAGCTACGGCCGGATTGATCGGAGTGCTGTTCACCCGCGGCCCGGACGCAATTTTGTCGCGCGGAACTACGCTCGAAATGGTGTTGGATCGCCCGCTGACGTTTGATTCGAGCGAAATCGACTTCTCGCATTCCTCGCCCCGAACCAATGCGGGCGACGGTCCGGGGCCGCTGCCGAGCAAGAAGGATTCTACCCTGCCTCGCCGGCGCTGGCCAATCTAGCTCCCAATAACCTTGCCCAATCACATCGCTCCCGACCAGGAACTGCTCCGCTATATCAATTTGAAGTTGGCTGCCATCGGGCAACCCACGAGCTTGAGTACCGCCGATCCGGAATTTCTCGAGATTGCGGCGCCCTTGCTGCGGAACTACTATCAGAAAGACCGTTTGCTGGGAGATCGCCTGTGCCCGGTGGACGGGCGCATCCAGGCGTTCCTCGACGATGTTCTTCGCGGCTTCGCCTCTCCGCGGTTGCCGAACAGGACACTGGTGCTGGATCGTCCGGGACTGGCGCGGCTGCTGTCGCTTCCGCCGGATCGGGACGACTTTTCTTCTCCTTATTTGAAGTCTTACCGCGTGCGGCAAGGGCTGCTGCACAACCCGCGCAGCGACCGGCGGACTACGCAGGGCATCTTCCACGTGGTCGACTGCGGATTTCCCGTGCCCAGCGACAAAATTGCCGTTCCCAAGCAGACCTTCGCTGCGCTGCTGGCCGCTGCGTTGCGGCCTCCGGATGACGCCTTGACGCTGCCATTTACCGCCAATCAGGAGCAACAGGTTCGCCTCTTCACCAGCCTGCTGCTGCGCCCATTGGTGTGCCCAGCCACCGGATCGGAACCAGCCAAGACCATGGAGGTCCGCTTCTTTGTGCCGGCCAGCCTGGTGAGCAATCTGGATTTTGTCGAGCGCATTTTCGGCAACGGCGGCGACCCCGATTTGCCGGAATGCGATGCCGCGCTCGATGTCTTGCATTGGACCGGACATACCGGCTGCGTCATCTTGGCTCCCCACATTGTGGGCTTGAAGAAAAAAGACCTGGGCCTGCCACACTACGACGAGGCCAGCGAACGGCAGCGCCGCGAGGGGATGTGTTGGCGGCAGCCGGAGGAGCCCTACAACGGCGGCCGCGCGTTTAAGCTCACCTGCCGCGACCCGCGCGGCGTCGTTGTTACGCTGATTGCCGACAATTACTACGGCTATTGCAAGAAAGAAGTGAAGGCGCAGATCAGCTTCTCGGCCAACCTCTATGGCTTGTGCGAAGAGGAGCATGCCGGCGGCGCCATTGCTTTTCCGGCTTACGTGCTGGGGCAACAGTTCTACGCGGGCCGCACCGTTCTCACCAAGAAGGTGACCTTTCTCGAAGCGATGCACTGGCTGGGTGACCGGGTCGAGATCAAGCCCGAGCACTATGCCGTCGACCGGCGTTATCCGGACATCATTTATGTTCCCGAGAACGCCGAGTTTCTGGTTCGCGACGCGTCTGTGAAGTGGCTGCGGCCGAACGGCGCCTGGCACCAACTCACACTGCGCGCCGAAGACACCTATGTCTTGCCATGGGGCACCAAGATTCGGCTGGAAAAGCAGACCGGCGGCACGATGTGGCGGCTGGTGGCTTCGCGCGCCGATGGCATTCTGTGCCACAAACCCTGCACGGTATCGGGAGGAGGCAAATCGGAGATTTCGAAATCCATCGGAAGCATTCTTTTGAAGGGCCCAATTTTCGTGGGCGATTTCCACCGCGACATGCAGCAGGTGGCGGAAATCCTGAAGCGGGATTTTTCCGGGATCGAGCGCAAGCCTGTGTCGGAGAAACGCGCCAAGCGGCCGATTCTTTCTACCGAGCGCTCGCTGGGGTCGGTGATCAAACTGATGACTGCCTCGCCCGAATATACGGAGGAACACAACCAGTGGCTCGCAACCATTTCTCCGGACGTCCGTCAGTTGCTGATTACGGTGAAGCGCTATTACCAGACGGAATGGGGCGACAACTGGCTGGAGCACTTTAGCGTGGATCATATCAACGGATCTCTGGGCCATGAACTGAAGTTTGAGGACCAGAAGCTGCTGGCCAACTATCTGCGCATGGGCAGCGACCCGGATGGTTCCTGGCGCATTTTCAAACTCCGGCCAGACTTCAATCCCGCGGACAAAGTGCAGGTGGAGGACGATATCACCGCGTCGGTGGTTCTGCCCAGCGGACAGCTTAACAATCTCGACCCGGAGTATCCCAATAGAAGCGTCAAGCTGGTCGAGAACTGCGAGCAATTGCTATTTCAGCGTCCGGATGATGCCATTCATCGCGGCTTCGATAAGGATGCCGAGGCGGACATGGCTTCCGCCAACGTGTTCATCTCGAACTTTGAACCGCTTACCGAAGCGGGCGTTCGCACAATAGTGGACGGCCTGGTGGAGTTTGACAAGTACACACCGCCGATGAAGCAATTGCTCACGGGATTTCTGGCCCATCCACACCCTGCGTATGTGGTTTCCTCCGCCCATCCGCGTCTGGTCGATGGCGCGCCATCTAAGAATCCACGCTATTTGCAGCGGCGGCCCGATCTCATCCATCCGCGCGAGACTTATCTCGCGGAGATCGGGACGCGGCTGGCGCGCGAGATTCCCTCCGATCGTGCGGCGCATTTTCCGGTAAACGCCTTGCTGTCGGGCCGCCGCAACAATCCCCCGGACCTTGCGGCCGGCGTGCCTCCCTTAGCCGTCTACAACCCGATTCATTATCAGGAACTGCCCGAGCTGTTCATGGACATGATCTGCAGTTTGACGGGAAAATCGCCCTCCACCACGGGCTTTGGCAGCGAGGGAGCGCTGACCAAGGGCCCGTTCAACGCGATGCCGGGAATTATCGACGTGAACAATGCACTGGTCGCCGCGATTCTTACCGGATATCCGGGCTTCACCACCGCGGCGGGATACATTGGTCCCAAATACCGCGTGGACCACGACAACAGCATGTTGGTTCCGGAGTTGTGGTGCCGCATGCGCGTTTGGGAGCGTGAGGCGGAGTTTCTCATCAAGAACGGTTATCTCGAAAAGCTGGATGATCTCGAATATCAAGGGCGAACCGTGCTCGCCAGCCGCCTGGGGTATCGGATCACGGCTTCTTTCGTCGATCGCTTTCTGGGGCGCATCTTTGAAATTCCCGGCGCGGTGTTTCCAGAGGAGCTTCTGCGTCCGGAAAGACAAGATCTGGAAGTTTTTGTCGCCGGTGTGGACGCGATCGTTGAAGCACAACGCCAGGTAGCTCGCGACTACTTTGAGGACGGAACCATCGCGGCCGCGTGCCCGCCGATCCGCGCCCTGCTTCACATCATGGCGTACGGCGAATACGAAGCAATGCGAGAGACAGATCGCAAGTTCCGGGACTTGTTCCATCGCGACGTGTTACTCGAAAGTGACTGGTACCGGGACCGGATAAGAGTTAAGCAGAGGATTGATATCGCGCTTTGGCGGCGGCATCGCGATTCGGTCAAGACTTTCCTAGCCAGCAGTTCTTCTTGCAATGGCTCGGAGGACTGGAACCTTAGGCTCGCCGCCGCGGAGCAGCAACTGGCACGGGCAGAGAGCGATAGCTACATTCGGGAATTGACCGGCACCATCGGCGCGGATTGTTCCGTAGTGTCGCGTACGGATAGTTAGGGCCACTAGGCTGGCTAAGCTAAGGGGAGCGCCGCATTACCGCTGGTCTATCGCCATACCAACATTCGGGTACTGTCGGATTTGAAACTGTCGCTCTATTTAATGGCCTTATCACCTCTCTTACACTTGGTAAGAGAGAGACCATGGGATCAGGCGCGTTACAAATCACGATCAGTCTGTTCGCCATTCTAGGCGCGGCAGGCCTTGCGTTAGTCTGCGACTACCTTCGCCATCGCAATGAAGAGTTGAAAGCCGCCATGCTGGCGATGCGAAACGGAAATCCTGTGGTGTCGAGTTCCGCGTCTAAGCTGGCCGAGGAGCAATCGAAGAAGAAGGCTCCCCAATCCAGCCAGTCTGAAGTTTCTCCAATTTCCAACTCGGTTTCGGATCAAACCGATCTGGCCGGCCAAAATTCTGAGACTCTCGCGCAGGCGGAACCGGCTGAAGCGTCTCCAGTTCACCCCGTCCCCACGCAAAGCCGCCGGCCGCGGCGGCGCCGTCCCATGGAACCCGAGGGCGCTGAATTGATGCGTACGGCTGCGCGACGCGACACGGAAGCCGAAAGAGTGGGATTCATTGAACGCGCCATGTCGGTTGCCGCCGAGATGGCTTCGCGCGCAGAAGAAACCGTTTCGAGCGATAAGCCAAAGGTACTGGACAACGCGGTTGCAGCGGAAGAAATTCTGGTCATGCAGCAAACGAGCAGCGACGGAGCGATGAAGGATTGGTTGAGTCGGCGGGCGGCCAAGACCACTTCGTGGAAAGCCGACGCTTTGCCTGGTGCCGACCAGCGAGAAGCATCAAGGCCAGCGGCGGTGGTTGCCTCGGCCGTTACCGTGCCTGCCACCGCGCCAGTCACCGCGCCGGCCGTTGCCGCAGCAGTCGTTATCGGGCCAGAACTCGCCCCACCGGTCGTTGCGAGGCCAGTGGCTGCCGCGCCAATAGTTGCCGCGCCCGCCCTCACCCCGGCCGCCATCATCGCACCAGTTGTTTCCGGGCCGGCCGTTGCCGCGCCGACCGTTGCCGCAGCAGTCGTTACCGCGCCAGAACTCGTCCCGCCGGTCGTTGCGAGGCCAGCGGCTGCCGCGCCAATAGTTGCCGCGCCCGCCCTCACCCGGGCCGCCATCGTGGCACCAGAAGTTGCCCGGCCGGCTGTTGCCGCGCCGACCGCTGCCGCAGCAGTCGTTACCGCGCCAGAACTCGCCTCGCCGGTCGTGGCGAGGCCAGTGGCTGCCGCGCCAATCGTTGCCGCGCCCGCCCTCACCCCGGCCGCCATCATCACACCAGAAGTTGCCGCAGTGGCCGCGGCCAAACTAGTCGTGACCGCGCCCATCGTTGCCGCCGCGACGGCGGTTGCAGCGCGAGCAGTAGCCGCACCAGTCGTCACAGCGCCAGTAGTTGCCGCGCCAGGCGTTACCAAGCCAGTGGCCGAACTTGCCTCCAAGACGCCAGGGCACGCGGGAATTCACTTGGACCAAGAGATTTGGTCTTCAACGTTACAGGAAGAGCCCAAGCTGGTGTTGGTGAATCGCAACGAAAGCGCGGCGGGAAAAGTTCCCCAGGCGAGCAGGTTGTCGAGCGACGTGGTTGGGCCGGCAGTGCAAGACGGGACGCTTCTGTCGCGCATGTTGGCGGGCCATCAGCCCTACACCGGTCTGGTCATCTGCATTTCCGTAAAGGATATGGATGAGAAAGTGATCAATAACAAGGTCACCAGCTTTCTCACCGAACTGGCGCGCCCCAGTGACCTGCTGTGCCGCCCGTCGAAGGACGAATTTGTTCTGCTGTGTCCCGATGAACGCGGCTCCGATAGCCGGCGCAGGCTGGGATCCATTTCTCAGCAATTGTGGGACTACCAACTTCGAAACCTGAGCAATTTCTCGGTGCAGTTTTCATGGGGCAGCGAAACCGCTTGGCGCGCCAGGCTGTCCGATGCGCTCGAAGCGGCGCGCGACAACATGGCGACCACCCGCCGGACACGGGAAGCTCGCCGCAAAGCGGTTTAGGCCTGTCTTACCGCATCTTATCCCGTTGGATGGTCCGCATTTCGTCGATAATGCGTTCGAAAACGCGCTTGACGGATTCCGGGGGCATGGGCCCGGCGTTGTGGTCCAACACGTTGGAATAGACCTGGTCCTCGCGGCGGGGCTCATAAATCGGCAAGGCCAAGGCTTGTTTAATCCGCCCGATTTCTTCAACAATGCGGGTGCGTTCATTCAACAGCGTGAGCAACTGCAGATCGACGGCATCGATCTGCTTGCGGCACTCCCCTAAGCGCTCCATGGTCATGAAACTTCGATGTTAAACCATCGGCAGCGCCTGCGATTGGGCGAGCGGAAAAAATCAGGTGGGGGTGTGTCGGTGTCCGCCGGGCGCCGATGTCAGTGGGCGTCGGGGGGGTGTCGGGTGTCGGGGTCAGAGACCTCTGCCTCCGATTCTACACAACGACATTTGTTTTGTTGGCCATGCGAAGCGTGCTCGTGAGTGCGAATGCGGATGATTTCACGGCAACCTCATGAAGAACAAGGACTTGACGCTGCTAACGCCTATATCGCCCCTTGCCTCAGGTGAAACATGAATGAACTAGATTGTTTGCAGAACTGTCGCATCAATCGCTTACAAGCCAACGCCGTGAGGACGGCCCTCGCATGGCTGGTGCTCGAGGAATTTCAGAATGAGCTGATAACAAACGATCTCTGCCCCGCGTGATTGGGCGCAGAGGTCTCTGACACCGATTGACCCTGACACCGATTGACCGACACCGATTGACCGACACCGATTGACCTTGACCCCGATTGACCGACCCCGATTGACCCACCCCGATTGACCCGGATGTCCTTACGGCGTTTCCGCCACCACTTCCGCCTCCACGGTTTCCTGTGGCGGCGGGTTTTTGAGTAAGCGGGCTACGCTCCAGCCTCGATGGTCTAACTCGTAGGCGACCAGCAAGTGAAAACGGCAATAGAGACCGGACCGTTTCCAATCCATTTCCGGCGCCCCGGCCAAGAATGCCCGCCGGGCTTCGGCGTAATTGAACGAGTTTCCCTTACCGACATAATCGGCGTAGCCTTCGCGCACCCATTGTGGCAGCCGATAATAGCGCAGAGGTCCGATCGCCTCACCGGTGAGTTGGTGCGTGATTTCATGGGCGATGAAATAGTCCAGTGTCCGGTCTCCCGCAACAGGAGTTCCGCGCGGCGAGATCAGACGGTTGTCCTCAACCTCGGCATCCCGTAGAAAGACGTGGGGGCTCAGCGGATAAGGCGCTACACCGCCGACCCCATAGTCCTTGTTGAAAAACAGCATCTGCCGCCAGCGTGCATTGCAGAGGAAGACGTGGTGGCCGCGGTCCTTCGAATAAAGCGGGGAGGTTGCCAGCTTGGCTTCCGCCAGCGCCAACACCTGTTGCGCCGCGACAGCCGAAAACTGCCGGTCGGAGTGCAACGTCAGATTATCGGCCTGCGCCGAAAAGGAGAACAGCGGCTGGGGAACGCACAGTAGCGCCGAGTAGGACAGAAACAGCGCCGCACTCGCCCCGGCAATTCTCAATACGGCAGTCTTGATGCGCGGCATGCGGCTCTAGCGTCTTGCGACTCTTCTAGTGTCGTCGCTTTGACCGCACGCTGGGTTACAATGAGGCTTAAATCGTTCCTTCCTTGGTAAGGGTCGTAGGAGTCCACACGCATGTTCGATTTGTTCCGTAGACGCGATACCGTTGTGCGCTATGTGATGGGCGGGTTGCTCGGTATTGTCGCTATTTCGATGCTGTTGTACCTCATTCCCGGTTCGGGTATGAATACGGGCGGAGGCGACACCAACGGTCAGGTGGTCGCCGACATCGGCGATCAGCAAATCACCGCGGCCGAAGTATATCGGACCATCGATAGCCGGCTACGGGGCCAACAGATCTCGCCTCAGTTTGTCAGCGTGTTGGTCCCGCAGGAAATTGACGACATGATCAAAGAGCAGGCGGTGGCTTATGAAGCCAAACGCCTGGGCTTGCAGATCAACGACACGCAACTCGCCAACACCATCCGCTCCTTCCCGAATGTCGCCACGATGACGGCCGATCAATATCGCGAATTTCTGGCCCAGCAGGGTTTCACGGTGAGCCAGTTTGAGGACGGCGTACGGAAACAGCAAGCCATAGTCGCGGCCCAGAACCTCGCCGCGTCCGGCGCCATTGTGACGCCGCAGGAGGTGAAAGCGGAATTCCAAAAGGACTTCGAAAAGATCCAGCTCGAATACATCTCCTATAATCCCGAGCTCATGCGTGCCACGCTCAAGCCGACCCAGGAAGAACTCAAAGCATACTTCGACCGCAACAAGGGTTTTTTCAGCGTTCCCGAGACCCGCAGCTTTCTGATGCTGGTGGGCGATCCAGCTAAGATCGCCGAAACCATCCAGGTTTCCGACGCGCAGGTGCAGGCTTATTACGATAGCCACCGCGAGACGTACCGGACACCCGAGCGCGCTCACGTGCGCCATATCCTGTTTCAGACCGGCAACAAATCGAAGGATGAACAGGAGAAGATCAAAGCCAAGGCGCAGGATGTCCTGAAGCAGCTAAGGGCCGGAGCGGATTTCGCCAAGCTTGCCAAAGAAAATTCCGGCGACCCCGGCACAAAAGACAAAGGCGGCGATCTCGGCTGGGTGACGCGCGGCCAAATGGTGAAGAATTTCGAGAATGCCTCCTTCACGCAGAAAGTGGGAGAGATCGGGGACTTAGTGTCCACCGAGTATGGGTTCCATATTGTCCAGGTGCTGGAGCGGCAGGAGCCCCGCACGCAGCCGCTCTCGGAGGTGAAAGACGCGATCGCCAACGAATTGAAGAAAGGCTCGGTCAACGATAAGCTTCAAAACGCCGCGGACGACGCGCGCGCCGCTCTGGTAAAGGCGCCGAATAGTGCCGAACAGATTGCGGCGAAATACAATTTGATTCTCACTCGCGCCGACAACCACAAGCCCGGAGATCCCATCCCCGAAATCGGCGTCGATCAGCAAGTGGATGCCGCGTTGAGTGCGCTGAAGAAAGGCGAGGTCAGCCAAGTCGTTCAGTCCAAGACCAAGCTGGCGGTGCTGGAAGTGGCTCAAGTCATCGCATCGCATCCGGCGCAGTACGACGAAGTCCGGCCGGAAGTCGCGGCGAGATATTTCTCCGATACAACCATAGCCGTGGCGCAAGACAAAGCCAAGAAAGCTATCGAGATGCTCCGGTCGAACGGGGGCGACCTCAAGGCTGTGGCCAAGGCGGTGGGCGGAGAAGTGAAAACCACAGACTTGTTCACGCGCGGCGGCGCGGCGGAAGGCCTCGGCTCGGGGACGCTGCTCGGTGAAGCCTTCAACCACAAGGTGGGCGACGTGGTCGGCCCCATCGGTGTGTCCGGTCAGCAAGTGGTCGCCAAAGTAATCGATAAGATCGAGCCGGACGAGAAGGAACTCGCCGCCAAGCGCGATCAGATCGTCCAACAGATTCAGTCCCAAAAGTCTCAGGAGCGCGCCATGCTGTTTGAAGACGGAATCGTCGAGCGGCTCAAAAAAGAAGGCAAGATCAAGATTCACCGGGATGTCCAGCAAAAAGTGATTCAGCGGTACCGCGGGTAGCGTGGGCGCCGTAAT
>DATFZA010000696.1:0-7878 GCA_035314765.1 Bryobacteraceae bacterium | reverse complement strand
GTGACCACGCAAAAAGACGATCGTGTTTTCGTGCATATTCTGCACTGGAACGCTCCCTTGCTGGCTCTGCCGCCGCTACCGGGCCCGCTACCAGTAAAGATAAGGTCCGCGCAAACGATCGGTGGGGCGCCGGTCGAGTTTACTGAAAGCAGCGACGGCGTTGTTCTGAAGGTTCCACAAGCCAAGGAGGATGAAGTGGATCGCGTGGTGGTGCTCGCGCTAGCGCGGCAAGCTCGCTAGCGCTGCCAACAACGCACTCATCGGCGCGTTGTCGCCAAACGTTTCACTCACGTGCGTAAAGCGGTCCACGTTGCCGGGGCCGAGCACAAAGCTGCCTCCCAGTTGGAACGGGTCGCGGCCCAGACGATGCTGTCTCAGACCTGCGGCATGGGCGCGATTGCGCGCCGCGAAGTTGTCGCTCCGCAGCAGATGGAACATGTTTCCGGTGCGCAGATCGATGGCCGAGTAGGCTTGTTTGCGTTCATCGATCAACAGAGGAAACAGGATGCCGGTGTCTTTCCGGAACTCTTCGGCATACCGGACATCGCCCAAGCCGACAGCGGCTAGATTGGCGCCTTTGGCGGCGAACTCGGCGGCGTGGTCGCGCAACTGCGAGACGTGCTGGCGGCAAAAGATTCAACCGTAGTGCCGCAGGAACACCAGCACCGCCGGCTGCGATTCGTAGAGCGAGCCAAGGCGCACGGGAGTGCCGTCGAGAGCCGGCAGTACGATGCCGGAGAGGCGCTCGCTGATCCTGGCTGGCATGGGATTAGTATAGCCGAGGGAGTCTCTGAATTATTCCAGCCGGACGGCTGAGGAACCTCTGCCAACCGTATAGTTACTGGTACTGAAAAGCCGGACCAGGAGGTCCGGCGCGGGCGAGGGTACCCGCCCCACAACGAGGGCAGAAAGCTGACAATACTGAAGTATCCACTTGACAATCGGGGTGGGTCGAGCAATACTGAAGTAGATACTTCACTATCGCAGGAAAGGGAACCCCACATGGAAGAGCAATCGGTTATTCACAGCACATTCGTCATCGAGCGCAGCTATCCCAAGCCGCCGGAATGCGTGTTCTCCGCTTTGGCTGATGTCGTCAAGAAGCGCCGCTGGTTTGCGGAAAGCAAGACTCACGAAGTCGAGCTGTTTGAGATGGACTTTCGCGTCGGAGGCGTGGAGCGTGCGAGCTATCGTTTCAAGGAAGGCACGCCTTTCCCGGGCGTCGCGCTGACCAACGAGGGGAGTTATCAGGACATTGTGCCCAACCGGCGCGTGGTTATCGCTTCGGCCATGTGCCTCGGTGACCGGCGCATCTCAGCGACGCTGGTTACGTTTGAGCTGTTAGCGACCGATAAAGGAACCGATCTGATCCTCACGCATCAAGGCGCGTTTTTTGAGGGCGCCGATGGTCCCGAAATGAGGGAGGCGGGATGGCGTAGCCTGCTCGGACACTTGGGACATGAACTCGGCGCCTAAAGTGGACATCGACCGCGTGTTTCACGCTCTCGGCGATCCTACGAGGCGAGCCATGTTGGAGATGCTCAGCGAGGGGCCTCTGTCGGTTTCCCGATTGGCAACGCCCCTCGCCATCACTCTGACGGCAGTGGTTCAGCACCTGCAGGTGCTCGAGGAGAGCGGACTGGTTCACACCGAGAAGACCGGGAGAGTACGCACCTGCCGCATCGAGACGGCAGGGTTTGCGGCCTTGGAGCAGTGGATCCGCGACCGGCGATCGATGTGGGAAAGAAGACTTGACCGGCTGGGCGATTTGCTCGCAGAGTCCGACGAATAGCTGTTCGCGTCGACTCATGGTAACTGGCCAGACTGACGAGGACCGCGAGCAAGAAAGGCCGTGATTCCGCAATGAACGGCGACCAGGACTAAGCCACTGCGGCCCTAGTTTTGGCCGTCGGGACGGCGCTTGAGCGTGGGCCGGTCGTCGTCGTCGCTCTTGCCCTTGGCGCCGTCATCGTTCGGGTCCACGGGTCCGCTGCCGGCAGCGCGGCGCAGAGTCGGACGGTCGGTATCCGGACGGGGATCCAACTTGCGGCGGCCATGCAGCATCGCTAACCGGGCCTTCACGTCGGTGAACTCCGAAGTGGTGACCACATACTCCGGCCTCGATGGAAGATCCTTCTCAATCTCTTGCTGGGAGAGCTTGATCCGGTCGTCGGTCTGTGGGTGGGTCGAAAAGACCTTGGCGATGGTTCCTGGCTTTCTCTTCTCGAGCGTCTCGATCTTTTCGAAGAAATCCACGAACGCGGTCGGATCGTACCCGGCCTTGTACATGTACTGCAGGCCCAAGTGATCGGCCTCTCTCTCGTTGGCGCGCGAGAAGGACAGGAAGCCAATGGGTACAAGCAAGCCAGCACCCTGCCGGGCTGCGTAACCGGTCCAGCCGTAGGGAATCGCAATCGCGGCCGCGATCATTCCGATCTGCGCCAGTTCGCCTTTTGTGGCGGCCCGCGTGCCGTGCCGGGCGGCCACATGGGCAATTTCATGCGCCATTACGCCTGCCAACTCGGACTCCGTATCCGCTTTCAAGATGAGGCCGGAGTTCACAAAGAAGAAACCGCCAGGCAAGGCGAAGGCGTTCACGTCTTCACTATCCAGCACCTTGATGGTAAAAGGAACCTTCGCGTCGGAGTTTCGGACCAGGTTCTGGCCAACGCGATTCACATATTCGGCGATGACCGGGTCGTTGACGACTTTCGATTGCCGCTCCACTTGCTGGGCCAACTGCTTGCCCAGCGCGATCTCTTTTTCTATCGAGTAGAAGTTGATGCCCTTACCGACGTCGCGATTACCGATCTCGTCCGGGTCGTCCTTAGGATTCTTCTTGTCCTGGGCAAAGACGCACAGCGAGAGCGTGCCGAGCATGGCTAAGACCGCTATTAGCGTCGTGGACTTGAGAGGCATATGACTGAAACTCCTGCCGGCGCACAAGGCGCTAATAAGAGTTTACTCCCGAGTGTGGCGCAGTGAAAAAGGAAATTGGGGATCGCCTGTACTGAGTTATCCGTCTCCGTAGGCCGAAGAAAAGGCAGTTTTCCGCTCGCTCCCCATACTAGTTCACTCACCGCTGGGAGCGCCCGCCTGCCGGGTGTTACTAGGACCTTGGACCCTCCAGCGGCACAATCGAGGGATGATGAAGCGCGCTTCCATTGTTCTCGCTTGCTTTTTCACTTCTCAGGTCTTCAGTTACGCGCAGTCTGCCGGGATCGTTCGCGGTTCGGTGCAGGATCCTTCCGCCGCGGTGATCGCGGGCGCCACGATAGAAATTCGGAACCCCGTTTCCCACTACGATCAAACCACGAAGAGCGATAACCGCGGGAATTTTCAGTTTGAGAACGTACCGTTTAACAACTATCACATTACTATTTCCGCTTCCGGATTCCAAAACGGCTCGCAGGACATCGACGTGCGAAGCTCGATACCGGTCGAATTGAAAATCGGCTTGACGATCGGCGCTGCGGCTACAACGGTCACAGTGGAAGCGGCCCAGGACTTGATTGAAAACGATCCCAACACGCACACGGATGTGGATCGCGCTCTGTTCGACAAGTTACCGCTGGAGAGCCAGTCGTCGTCACTGAGTTCCCTGATCACACTTTCCGTGCCGGGAATTTCAGCGGATTCGAATGGTCTTTTTCACGGGTTTGGCGATCACGCGTCGAACTCGTTTTCTGTGGACGGCCAGCCGATTACCGACCAGCAAAGCAAGGTCTTCTCCAACCAGATTCCGCTCGATGCGGTGCAATCTGTTGAAGTAATCGAGGGCGCTCCGCCCGCGGAATACGGCGACAAGACTAGCCTGGTTATTGTTGCCACCACTCGCTCCGGTCTCGGAGTCACTAAGCCGCACGGCGACTTGACAACCTCATACGGGACCTTCGGCACCACCAACACCAGCTTCGATCTTTCTTACGGCCGGGAAAAGTGGGGCAATTTTTTTTCCGTTAACGGGCTCAACACGGGGCGATTTCTCGACGGGCCGGAATTCCAGGTCTATCACGATCACGGCAATGAAGAGAATCTTTTTGATCGAATCGACTTTAAGCCTTCGCAGGGGGACACCATCAGCGCGAACTTAGGGTTTACGCGTTCCTGGTTTCAGACGCCGAACTCGTTTGACGCCCAGACGGCCGACGCTTGGTCGGGATTGGTCGTCGACAACGGCGGTCTCGGACCGAACGGACAAGTGGTCGGCCCCACGGACCAGCGTTCCAAGATCAGAACGTTCAACATCGCGCCGAGTTGGACGCATCTGGTGAATGCCAACACCGTCTTCACCTTCGGCGCCTTCGCCCGGCAGGATCAGTTTAACTACTATCCCAGCAATAATCCTTTCTCCGATTTCCAGCCCGATCTACAGACCAATTCCATCGGCCAAAACCGCCGTTTGACAAACCTTGGCCTCCGCGCGGAAGTTTCGTATCTGAAAGGGGTTCACAATATCAAGGCGGGCGTAATGTTTGAGGACACAATTCTCACGGAGAAGGATACTTTCGGAATCGTGGATCCGACGTTTAACGCGGTTTGCCTGGATGCCAACGGAAATCCCATCACCGACCCGTTGCTTACCAATCCGGGCAATTGCACCGGGGCACTGCAGGTGAATCCAAGTTACGATCCGCTGCTGGCGTGTCTCGACTTGACCAGGATCGCACCGCTTCCGGGCTCCAATGCCTGCCCGGCCTCGACCTCGAGTCCATACACGTTCCGGGGACACGCCAACATCCGTGAATTCGCGCTCTTCGTGCAAGATACAATCACGAAAAACAACTGGACCTTCAACCTGGGTGTGCGCTTCGATTATTACGACGGCATCGTCAGCGCAAAGCAAGGGGAGCCACGCCTCGGCATCGCCTACAATCTAAAGCCGACCAATACAGTGTTCCGCGTATCCTATGCCCGAACGCTGGAAACTCCGTTTAACGAGAACCTGGTTCTGGCCAGTGTCGGATGCAACGATCCGGTAATCAACGATCTGCAATCAACACTGCAAGGTTACCCTTGTCTGACGGCGCCGCTGAGTCCGGGTTGGCGCAATGAGTTCCACGCGGGCCTGCAACAAGCTTTTGGCCGGTTTCTGGTGATCGACGGTGAATACATCTGGAAGTACACGCACAAAGCCTACGATTTTAGCGTGCTCGGGAACACGCCGATCACTTACCCGATCGAGTGGAACAACTCCAAGATTCCCGGTTACGCAGTTCGGGCCAGTTTGCCGAACTACCACGGCTTGAGCGCGTTCGTGGTCTTCTCACACGTGGCCGCGCGTTTCTTCAACCCGCAGGTCAGTGGAATCGGGGCCACGCCGGCCGGCGAAGGGACCAATGCAGTGTTCCGCATCGATCACGACGAGAATTTCAATCAAACCACACACTTGCAATACCAGCCCTGGAAGACCGGCCCGTGGTTCAGCTTCAACTGGCGGTACGACAGCGGCCTGGTAGCCGGTCCCGTGCCGTGCGCTGGCGGCAATTGCAACAATGGGCCCAACGGAACGGATTCGATCGTGGACGTTTCCGGCTTGTCGCCCGACCAACAGTTTCAGGCAGGATTGTTCTGCGGCGGCGTGCATGCGACGCCGACCACTCCGATCAGCGCGACTGGACTATGTCCGGCGTCGCAATACGGATCGAATCTGGTGAAGATTCCAGCGGCGGGCACGGAGGACGACGATCATAATCCTCCGCGCGTCGCGCCCAAGAATCTGTTCGATGCCGCCATCGGACATGACAACATTTTCCGCGGCGATAAGTACAAAGTGAGCGCGCGTCTTGCGGTGGTGAACCTGACGAACAATTACGTGCTCTATAACTTCCTCTCGACCTTTAGCGGAACTCATTACGTTTCGCCGCGCTCGATTACGGGGACGATTGGGTTCCATTTCTAGCAGCGATTTGAGCTATCATCCCGCGACGTGGCCGATGCCGACGCCGATGACGTAGGTGACGGCTCCTTCGATCGCGCCCACAAAAGTCATCTCGAGGCCGCTGCTCCACCAGGAGCGAATGGTGACCAGCGACTTCGCCGCGCCCACCGCGAAGTGCGCGATCAGTGAAATAATGGCGGCGACAATGACGGCGGGTATTCCGGCCAGGAAGAAAAACGGTATTACCGGGATGAACGCCCCGATGGCAGTGGAGAGGGCGCCGGACCACGCCGAGACCCATGGCTTACTGAGACTCTCATCGCTCGTCTGCAAGCGCTCGCGTGCGAGCGCCTCGACCAGTTGCTCTTTTTTCTCCGCGATGTGCCCCACAAAGTGATCGGCATCCTCCGCGGAAAGGCCGCGCACTTGAAAGATGAGAGAGAGCAGTTCGCGGGCCTCGGCCTCGTTGTACTCAACCGCATCGCGTTCGCGGGCGAATTCCGCCTCATAGATTTCCCGCTTGCTTTTGGCTGCCAGATAAGCGCCCGATCCCATGGAGAGCGCACTGGCAATCATGCCCGCCAGGCCGGCGATCAGGACGAAGTGGCTATTGCCGAGAGTTGCGCCGGAAACACCCGAGACAATGCCGAAAATCGCGCCCAGCCCGTCGTTAACACCGTAGATGGCGTCGCCCACCCAACTGGCAGCCTTGGGCTGCCCTTTTTCTCTGGCGGCCACCAATTCGTCGAGCGCCTGCTGCGCCTGGGCCGGGTCCAACGGGGTGGTGGGCAGATGGTGGCGGATCAGGCCGCCCAATATAACATAGTGGTCCGCTTCATCCGCCAGAACCTGCTTCAGGATGGCAACGCTGGGTTCGTCGCCCAGTTCGCGGATTTGTTTGCCGTAGCGGGCGATGTCACGGCTCTCCTCGAGTTCCAAACGCCGTAGCGCGAGTTCCGGCCCGCCAATGCGGTTGGCGATCGAATCAGCCTCGCCGGCTTCGGAGCCTTCGTACTCCGGGACCGGCGCGCCAAGGCCGGTGAGCCGCTCCGCCCATAGGCCGGCGTGGTGCTTCTCCGCCAACGCCAGGTTGCGTAGCGCGCGACGACGCTGGGGATCGCTCTCCTTCTGCGAAAGCGTGTTGTAGGTATGGTAGCCACGCATCTCCGCCTCCCAGTTGCTGGAGAGCGCTTCGATCAGGCGTTGAGTGTCCGTGGTGTTCATCTTTTTCCGCTCTTCCGATTTTATGCGGTGCTATTGCCGATTGGCGTTGACAAGGACCCGTCATGAATCAACCTTGCCACTACTTCGGGACCGTCACGCACAGATCGCCGCGTCGGTGCCGGTCACCGCGTTTCCGAACCGCGACCGTAAGGGAGCCTCTGGATTGCTTGTTTCATTACAGGCCCTAAGCCTACCAACTCAGAAGTTCGCGGACGCTCTGGGCCTGGCGCTTACTGGCAATAAATTCCCGGTCGTTGCTCAGCGTAATCAACCATCGCTGGCTGCTCAGGGCACTCATCTTGCGCACATGATCGACGTTGATCAAGGCGCTGCGATGAATTCTGCGAAAACTGCTGTTCTTCAAACGCTCTTCCAGCACCTTCAAGGTCTGCGTCGCCAGGTACTTCTTCCGCGCGGTCAGAATCCACACCAGGTCGCCCTCGGCGTGGAAGGCAAAGATCTCGTCCGCGCCTAGCAGGAAATACTCTTCGCCGACCTTGCCCACGATCTTTCTGGTCCGTGGTTGCGGGTCGCCGATCTCTTGCAGGTTGGCGAGTCTTTCGGCTGCCTCCTTGCCTCCGATGCGGCGCGCGCGGCCGACGGCTTCTTGCAGGCGATCCCGGCCGACCGGTTTCAACAGGTAATCGATAGCGCCTGCCTCAAATGCCTGTAGAGCATATTTGTCATAAGCGGTGACGATCACAATCGCCGGTATATGCGTGCCGCGTTTGAGACGTCTCACTACATCCAGACCGCTCATACCCGGCATCTGA
>DATFZA010000695.1:0-7157 GCA_035314765.1 Bryobacteraceae bacterium | reverse complement strand
CGCTAGCGACGATGGCGTTCTGGGTTACCTGCTTGGCATCGAGCGGCTCAGCGAGCTTGGAATTTTCATCCATCATGCGCGTGAGCAGCGACTGATCGAGCGAGCCCCAGTTGACGCCGATGCGCACCGGGCGATCGTGTTCAATGGCCGCTTCAATCATGATGCGGAAATTGTCGTCGTGTTTCTTGCCGATGTTGACGTTGCCCGGATTGATCCGGTATTTCGCCAGCGCCCGCGCACAATCTGGATACTTCTTCAGAAGCAGGTGACCGTTGTAATGGAAATCGCCGATGATGGGTACGCGTACGCCGAACTGCTCCAGCGTACTGACGATCTTGGGCACCGCCTGCGCGGCCGCATCGGTATTGACCGTAACGCGCACCAATTCCGAGCCCGCCTGCGCGAGCGACATCACTTGATTGACCGTTGAGACGACGTCCGCGGTGTCGGTGTTGGTCATTGACTGGACGACGATTGGATGCTTGCCGCCGACCCACACTCCGCCGATACACACTGCGACGGACTTACGCCTTTGGATGAACGCCATTGCCTCATTGTAACCTTGGTTTACATAGAGGACTTACATGGAAATAGGCGCGCTCATCTTTCCAAATATCGATCAGATGGACTTCACCGGTCCGTTTGAAGTATTGTCGCGCCTGCGGGGCGCGCGCATCCACGTGTTCTCGAAGAGCTTGACTCCGATCCGCGATACTGCCGGCTTGATTCTTACGCCCACGGTAACTTTGGCGGAAGCGCCGCCGTTAGACGTTCTGCTTGTGCCGGGAGGCCGCGGCCAGCTGGCGTTGATGGACGACGGCGAAGTGCTCGAGTTCCTGGCCAAGCCGGTCTCTTGGATCTTTTCGGTGTGCACCGGCGCACTGACTTGCGGCGCGGCGGGACTGCTCAAAGGCAAGCGAGCCACGACGCATTGGAACTCATTTCACCTGCTGCCTTATTTTGGCGCTATCCCCGTGGACGAGCGGGTGGTGATCGATGGGAATCTGATCACCACGGCCGGCGTGAGCGCGGGTATCGACGGAGCGCTCCGACTGGCCACGCTTCTCGGCGGCGAAGCCGTCGCCCGGCGGATTCAACTCGACATCCAGTATGTTCCTGAGCCGCCTTTTGCGCTCACGCCCGGCGAATTTCTGGAGGCGAAACTACAGCAAGATGTCAGCAAATTGACCAGCGCGCGGGTGGAATCCGCCAAGCTGGCGGCCGCGCGGTTAGGAATCGACGGTATAGGAATCGACGTCAAATGACCCGACAAGACATGTATCGCCGGCTTCAGGCGCACAGTGGCCCTTGGGACATGATCGTGATCGGCGGAGGCGCTACCGGAGTGGGCGTGGCTGTGGACGCCGCCTCCCGCGGCTACGAGACCCTGCTGCTCGAGCAGTCCGATTTCGGCAAAGGCACTTCCAGCCGCAGCACCAAACTGGTGCATGGCGGCGTGCGCTATCTCGAGCAAGGCAACATTTCGCTGGTGATGGAGGCGCTCAAAGAGCGTGGCCTGTTATTGAAAAATGCGCCGCACCTGGTTCGCGATCTCGGTTTCGTGGTCCCGAATTATGAATGGTGGGAAGCGCCTTTCTACGGATTGGGGCTGAAACTTTACAACCTGCTGGCAGGAAAATATGGATTCGGCACGTCGCGGATTCTGTCCCGCCAGGAAACGCTCGATCGTTTGCCGTCGCTCAAACCGGAAGGCCTGCGGGGCGGAGTCATTTACTTCGACGGCCAGTTCGATGACGCGAGGTTGCTGATCCATCTGGTCTTCACCGCCTGGGAGCAGGGCGCGACTTTGCTGAATTACGCCGCAGTCACAGGAC
This sequence comes from Bryobacteraceae bacterium, assembly GCA_035314765.1. Taxonomy (GTDB): domain Bacteria; phylum Acidobacteriota; class Terriglobia; order Bryobacterales; family Bryobacteraceae; genus DATFZA01. Next base: position 5,322 of record DATFZA010000695.1, on the reverse strand, counting down.
TCCAAGCCGATCCTCAGGGCTTTGTCAACGGCGTGACGGCGCGCGATGCGGAGACTTGTGACGAGTTTGCGGCCGAAGCGCGTGTGGTGATCAACGCGACGGGAGCCTTCAGCGACGAGATACGCCGCATGGCAGGCGGCGAGGTGAAGGCGATGATTGCTCCTAGCCAGGGGATCCATCTGGTCTTTGATCGCTCCTTCCTGCCCGGAGATAACGCCATCATGGTTCCGCATACCAGCGACGGGCGGGTGATGTTCGCCATTCCCTGGCACGGCCATACCTTGGTTGGCACCACCGACACGCCGGTTCCACAGGCCGTGCTGGAACCGGTGGCCACGGAAAATGAGATCGATTTCATTCTCAACACGGCTTCCTTGTATTTGGCGAAAAAGCCCACGCGCGCGGATGTGCTCAGCGTTTTTGCCGGCATCCGTCCGCTGGTGCGTTCGCAAGATATTGGCAACACCGCCGCGCTGTCGCGCGATCACACCATCCACATCGACCAGAGCGGGCTGATGACCATCAGTGGGGGCAAGTGGACCACCTACCGGCGGATGGCGGAGGACTGCGTTAACCAGGCGGCGACGCTGGCGCAGTTGGCCGACCGGGCGTGCGTGACGCAGCAGCTTCTGATTCACGGCGCAGAGGTGATGGAAAAGACCGGCCATCTGCGGTTCTACGGGTCGGACGCCGCTGGCGTTCGCGAGCTTCAGCAGGACGCCCGTTTGCACCCAGATCTGCCTTATACGGAGGCTGAAGTGATCTGGGGCGCGCGTCACGAGTTGGCGCGGACCGTGGAAGATATTCTGGCGCGCCGCACCCGGGCGCTGTTTCTGAACTCCCGCGCAGCCGGGGACATGGCGCCTCGGGTTGCGGCGCTACTGGCGGCCGAGCTGGGGAGGGACCAGCGCTGGATCGACGATCAGGTCGCGGCTTTTCAGCAGACCTGCCGGGCGTACTTGCCGGGCTAGAGCCAGGCGTGTGCGCCGGGGGACAATCCTACAGTGGTTGAGGGGGACGATTTCGAACGGTGGCCCGGAATGTCCCCTTCCACTCCAGAATGTCCCCTTCCACGTCGGCATGCTTCGGGCTAGCGCGGCCGTGGCCGCTCGACGTAGGTGGGATTAGACACTAAATCCTAACTTTGGGATAGCGCTGGCGCATCCAGGCGACGAAGGACTCCGGGGCTTTCATGGTGGAGAGCCTGGATTGGCGGACCAAGGCCCAGTCATCGAAAAAGTGCGATTGTTTGATCTCGGCCAGGGTCACGGGCGGATCGAGCTTGGCCAAAAATTCGAAATCGGCGACGGCGGATTTGGGGTTCTTGGGGTCTGGCCGCCCGCCTGCGGCGACACGCGCCAATCCGACCACCGCGGTTTCGCCACCACTATGATAAATAAACACTTTATCCCCTGGCTGCATCTCGCTGATGGCGCGGACCGCCTGGGGATTGGTGACTCCGTCCCAAACGGTCTTCCGATCTCTCTCCAATTGGCCGATAGAGTAGGTGGTGGGTTCCGTTTTCGCCAGGAAGTAGTTCATTTCTACTTGTGATGATACAAGACAACCCTTTCGCCGCCACGGCGGTCCGTAAACGTAATATAATGAGACGTATTCGCCCAATCGATGTGGACCCAATCCTTGTGGACCCAAGCGATGTGGACCTCCGCCGGCACGGCCAGTTTTTTGATCTAGTACCAGCATTGGAGCAGCTCAAGGTGAACCGTCTGTTGAACCCGTTTCTGTACGCCCCGCTCTTGTATGGACTGCTGTTGGCGGCAGCGCTGAACGGCTGTGCAATCGTTGTATGGGCTCAGTCTGCATCCCCGACCACGAGCAAACCCCCGGTTGGCGACGAGGGCAAAGGCGCGGTTACCATGCCGAAGTCGCCGGAAGGCAATGTCGCCGCCGTCGATACGAAGAAATATCTATTGGGACCGGAAGACGTCATTTACATCAGAACTTGGCGAGAACCGGATTTCACTTTCGTTACAGCGATCCGCCCGGACGGCAAGATCACCCTTCCCCTGTACGGGGATATACAAGCGGGAGGTCTCACCCCCGAGCAGCTAAGCTCAAATATTAAAGAGGCGCTCACCAAATACATCAATACTCCCGACGTTCAGGTGTTCGTTCAGGACGTCCGCAGTAAGAAATATTTCGTGGATGGACAGGTCAAGAAAACAGGCCGCTTTCCACTGGTCACCAAGATCACGGTGCTGGAGGCCCTCAGCGACTGCGGCGGCTTTCTGGATTTCGCGAATTTATCCAAAATCGATATTTTGCGCGGCAGCAAGATTTTGCACTTTAACTATAAGCAAGTCACCCATGGCAAGCACTTGGAGCAAAACATCGACTTGGAAGACGGCGATCATATAATTGTGCATTAGCTGTTACGGTTTATTAATTTTATTGACGGTCGACTGAATCTTAATATGGAGGAATCATGCAGCCGCAGGACGGATTTGGCGTAGCGCGGAGAGCTTTGGATGTTGAGGATTACATTGATGTGTTGCGCCGTCACCGCGCCTGGATTATGGGCCCGCTGTTTGCCGGACTGGTAATTTCAGTAGTGGTCGCGTTCTTGTGGCCGGATACTTACATCTCTACCGCCATCATTCGAGTGGTCCCGCCGCAAGTTCCCGAGACTTACGTCCAGAGCAATATCACCACGGACATGCAAAGCCGGGTCAACTCGATGGAGCAGACTATTCTCAGCCGGGCCACGCTGACCAACTTGATCACCACACAGGGTTTGTATTTGAAAGAGCGGGCGCGCCGGCCGCTCGATGACGTAATCGAGGACATGCGCGGCCGGGATATTCGGATCAGCAACATTCAACTGTTAACAACTACGGCGGCCAAGCAGAACTACCCGGCGTTCTCCGTCAGCTTTTCATACAACAATCGCTTTACGGCTCGAAAGGTTTGCACCGATCTAGTAGCGCGTTTCCTCGAGGAGAATCAGCGCGAGATCACTACCCAGACTGGCGCGACGACGACCTTCATCACGGACCAGCACACCGAGGCCAAGCAGAAGCTGGACGATGTTGAGAGCCGGCTGAGCGCGTTCCGGACCAGCCATCTGGGGCAGCTTCCCGAGGAGCAGGGAAACAACTATGCTCATATCAACAGCGCCCAATCCCAATTGTTCAATCTAAGTTCGGAGATGGCTCGCAACAATCAGGAAAAGCTGCTACTGGAGAATCAGCTGCGGACTTATAAGGATGAGCTGGCCACGTTGAAAGATCCCAATTCGCAGAATGCCGTTCTGCAGCAGAAGAACGACCGGCTGGTGGAAAAAGACCACGAAATTCAGCAATTGGAACAGTATCTCACCAATTTACGCGAACACTATAAGGACACGTACCCCGACGTTCAGAACGCCATGACCCGCCTGGCTACCGCCAAGAAGCAGAGGGAAGCCATCGTCAAGGAAGATGCCAGCAAGAAACCGGACGCCACTCCCACGCCAACGGCCAGCCCCGGATTTGTCAAGGAAGCGCGCGACCTGGAGGCCGCCGTTAAGGCCATCGGGGCCCAGATTGAGACCAAGGATATGCAGTCGGAAGAGCTGCGCAAGCAAGCGGCTCAAGTGCAGGAAAGCATCCGCGGGTTGCAGACGCGGCTGGAAAGCACGCCGGTTGGCATCAAAGAGTATGACGAATTGATCCGCGACCGGGAGTTGGCGCGTCAGGAATACGAGAAATTGGACAAAGAGCTTACTTCTTCCCAAGGCGCCACCAAATTGATCTACCGCATGCAGGGAGAGCGCCTGGAACAGTTGGATTCGCCGTCGCTGCCGGAAACTCCGGCCGAACCCAAGAGGCCCATGATTGTCGCCATCGGCACCGCGATTGGTCTGGTCATCGGGCTGTTTTTGGCGGGAGCGCGGGAGGTCAAAGACACTTCCCTAAAGAATCTCAAAGATGTGCGTGCCTACACCCAGCTCCCCGTGTTGGGCAGCGTTCCGCTCTTAGAAAACGACGTCGTGGTGCGCCGCCGCAAACGCCTCTCCTGGCTGGCTTGGTCCACGGCTTGTCTGGTTGGCGTCGTAATTATGTCATCGAGCGTGGTCTATTACTATGCGACCAAGCTCTAAAAGGAAATCAGCATGAGCCGAGTTCACGAAGCTTTACGGCGCGCCGAGCAATCCGCGGCCACTACCCCGCCATCGCCGGCCGCTCCGGCGGCGGGGGGCGATCATCTTTCCGCGGGACGCGTGACATCGGCGGCGCTAGGGGGGGCACTGGCGGGCACGCTTGCGCCGGAGAATCCGCATCTGGCGAGCGACGTTCTGAGCCAGATCCGCGTCATTCCGTTCAAGCAATCGGACGAAGCGATGCTGATCGATCCGACCCGGCCGAACGAAGCGCCGACGGAAGAATTCCGCACCTTGCGCACCCGGCTCAACCATATGCAGAGCCTGCAGCCGATCCACACCACCGTGATCACCAGCCCGTCGCCCGCCGAAGGAAAATCCTTCGCCGCCGCGAATCTGGCGCTAGCACAATCCCAATTGGCCGGCAACTATACTTTACTGGCCGACTTCGATTTCCGCCGTCCGATTGTCCACAATCTCTTTCAAACAGATCGCAGTCCGGGAATCACCGATTATTTGCAGGGCAAGATTCAATTGCATGAAGCGATCCGGCGCGTGGGTGACTCCAACCTGTTCATTATGCCGGCCGGAGAGGCGGTTATCAATCCGCTGGAACTGCTGAATCTCCGGGAAGTGAAGTTCATGCTCGACCGGCTGCCGGATCTGTTCAACTGGGTCATTCTGGATAGTCCGCCATTGCTATTTGCCGCCGACGCCAATCTCCTCTCCACGCTCTGCCATGGAACCATTCTGGTGGTGCGTATCGGTTCCACGACGATCGATTCCGTGACGCGCGCGATGCAGTCGCTTTGTCAGAACAATGTACTCGGTATCGTCGTCAACGGAGCACGCCGTGGAGAGCTGTACAGCAAGTACACTTACTACCACTCCTATTACTCGCCGAAAGAAGAAGACGAGGGCGAGGAACCGGCGCCGAAGGTGCGGCGCTCGGCCAAATCCCGGCAAAAGGATGAAGTGGACGACGACGAATAGGTCGAGCGGCTGATACGATTCTGGCCGCCGATGAACCACCCATGGCCCGGGACGGGCCGCCCATAGAACATGAAAAACGGCCGCGCAGCACGCGGCTCTGAATGTCCCTCGGTTTTTGGGAGCCTCCGCCTTTTGAAGGACATACGTGATTTTTCGGAACAACGCCGGGTGCGCCGGGATAAACCGGCATGGAATAGGGAAGGAAAGAGTCCCACAGGAAAGGAATA
>DATFZA010000694.1:0-6988 GCA_035314765.1 Bryobacteraceae bacterium | reverse complement strand
TACGCCAGCCTTCGCCCCAAAGACAAGCCGCAACCTCTGCCGGATGGGCCGCCCGGCAAATCTCCGGTAGCCATCATCCGCGCTCAGTCCTATTCCGACGACCTGGTGAGCCGCATGTATGCGGGGATCCGGGAATGCGGTCTGGATGTGCGCGGCAAGAGCGTTCTCCTAAAGCCCAACCTGGTGGAATTTGACGCCGCCACGGTGATCAATACCGATGCCAACGTCGTTGCCGCGGCCTATGAAGTGTTTCAGAAGCTCGGGGCCGCAAAAGTCATCATCGGTGAAGGCCCGGGTCACCGGCGGGACACCTTGGATCTGGCCGACGATGCCAAATACCGCGCGACCGTCAGCCGTTTCGAAGACAATTTCGTCGACCTCAACCGTGACGATGTTTCCCTGGTTAAGAACTTCGGCCAAGAGACTGAGTTCTACTTCGCCAACACAGTTCTCGCCGCCGATCTCATCGTTTCCCTGGCGAAAATGAAGACCCACCACTGGGCCGGCGTTACCCTGTCGATGAAAAATCTGTTTGGCTTGGTCCCCGGATCGGTTTATGGTTGGCCCAAGAACAAGTTGCACTACATCGGCATACCGGAATCGGTGGTGGCGCTGAGCCGCTTTTTCCGCAACACCTTCGCCATCGTGGACGGCGTAGTCGGCATGGAGGGCAATGGGCCCATCCAAGGGACGCCCAAGCCCGTTGGAGCGCTGGTCATGGGCCGAGACCTCCTGGCCGTGGACGCAACCTGCTGCCGCATCATGGGCGTCAATCCTGAAAAAGTGGAGTACCTGCGCCAAGCCGCCGATTTGGGGCATGTTAAACCAGCGGGCATAGACCAGCGTGGCGAAACGATCGCCTCCCTCCAAACTAATTTCCAGCTCATTCCCGCCTTCTCCAGTCTTGGGACCTCATAAGGCGGAATCATGGCCATATGTCCCCTGTTCAGAGTATGCTTTGGCATTCCGGAGTTCGCGCGCCAGACTTCCGGCCCAAGCGCATCTTCGCCTCGGATTCAGGTACTCAAGAACTCGTGGAATGCCTGTCATCATTGGCGTAGAGTGACTTTCGCCGAGTCACCGAACCCCTCCACTAGAACTAACCAATACAGTATGTCAGTACTATCACCAGGGCAGACTGTGGCACGCAAGTCTAGTGTATTTAAGGTATTTTCTAAGAGGTCTCTCTGATTTAACCAAATCTGCACCGATGATACTTTTGAATTGGCGATAGGAGAACACACCTTCGCACACGGGAGAGGAGATTTTAATGGACAAAATTACCAAACTGATTTGGAAGCTGCGCATCTGGAAGGACACACGCGGTCAGGACCTCATCGAATATGCTTTGATGGCGGGTTTCGTGGCCGTGGCGGCTGGCGCCATCATGCCAGGCGTTGCCAACAGCATCAGCACGATCTTCAGCAAGATTTCGAGCACGATGACTGCTGCAGCTTCGCAGAGCTAGAGATCCCTGGACGGGTGGGCCGCCGGAACTGTCCAGCGGTCTGCCCCCCATAACCGCGTCCGTCTAAGTTAATGCGCCGCAACTTCCTCCACCAACAGCGGCGAGCCCACTAAATCCCCAGCCCCATCAAAGACCATCTCTTCCGCTGGCCCTATGATTTCCAGCAGCGAATTCCCTTCGATCTCCGGCCGCAGGTTTTCACTCAGCTTCAACTGCGCCAGCTCCATCGAATTCCGGATCCACCCGAAGGTAACTTCAGCAGGCGTCAATCGCCCGGTGGTTGGCGCGAAGCGTTCCAGGCACTCCCGGTCGGACGAAAAATGCAACGGCACCTTGGCCGCCCGCGGTGAACAGGCGGTCAATACATTAATACGTGTGGCGTCCCAGTCCACTTTCTCGAGTAGGCGGTCATGAATCACATCGGCCAGGCCGATGCCCACGGCGTTGCCGTACGTGTTGTCGCTCAGGTTGCGCACAAACACCCGTTCGATGCGGGGCGCTGTGTCCCATTCGTTGGCGCCCCCGAATACGCTGCGGTTCACCACCTTGGTGTCCATGCCCGCGCCGCTGATATTTTTTCCCATCTCATCGACAATCAGGATGTCGAGCGGCATGGGGAGGCGGCCCATCCAGCTCTTGGCGAGAGCGAGCAGTTCCTCTTCCTGTGTTTCCATCTCGGCCGCGGGAACAGCGGCGAGGTGCGCAGTGTGGTGATGCGCATCTTCCAGAATCGCCAGTCCGCCCAGTATCTTGCCCGAAGTCAGCACCTGCCGCCCAACGGTGCGAACAATGTGCTCCAAGAAGCCCGGATGGCGATAGGCGTAGGCATGATAGCGTTGGGCGCCGGCGAACTTGCCGAGACCGATGGCCATCATTTTGAATAAGCCGCTCTCCAGCTTGCCCGAAAAGTCGGTGTGCCATTTCACCCGCCCGATCAGCATCACGCCGTCGCTCTCGTAAGCGTTCCGGTCCATGAATGCGCCGATGCCTTCACTGGTCTCGCCCAGCGGCACGACATCGAGCGAGCTGAGAATGGGACATCCCATGGCCGCCGCATGGACACCGTAGTGCGCCAGCACGTCCGCTTGCCCAGCGGCGGTGGCCGCGCCATGGCTTCCCATGGCCGGGAACACAAACGGCGAGCAACCCGCGTCCTTCCAATAATCGACCGTGGCGCGAACTATGGTCGCGATGTTGGCGATGCCACGGCTGCCCACGCCCAGGGCAATATGCGCTCCGGGACGCACGCGTGCGGCAAACTCCGCAGCCGCCAGTTGTTTTCTCACTTCATCGGCGACGTTGGGGATTTGGCGATCGGGAAACTTTTGTCTTACGGGCAGGAGCTTGGGGAACGTCATCCTTCAAGAATATATAGCGGCAGCACTCCATGTCCACACGGCTTCCACGGAAGGGTACGCCTTCCGCCCGCAGCCGGAATCGCTGCTCCAGGCCCTTGTCGGCCGGAAGCAGGATTTTTCCTCCCGCGCCCACCACCCGGTGCCAGGGCAGCCGTTCCGCAGTTTGCAGCGCCCAAACCACCTGTCGGGCGGCGCCTTCAAAGCCTGCGGCCTTTGCCACCTCGCCATAGGTCGCAACCTTGCCTTTGGGAATCCGGCGAATGGCCGCGTGGATTTGATCGAACATGGCGGGCCGCCTAGTCGGTATCGAGGCCCGCCTTCTTGAGCAGTTTGCGCAGTTCCCCGAAGCCTTGATCGCCCTCCACTGCCGCGGAAAACGTGCCGTCCTGGGCGATGATCATGTACGTGGGGAAAGCACTCACTTGATACGCCCGCGGAATGTCGTTTTCCGTCGTCAGCGCGATGGGATAGCTGTGTGGATGCTCTTTCAGGAATTTCTCGACGACGCCGCGCTCTTCACTCACCGAAATTCCCACGATCATGAGTTCCTTGCCGCCATATTTCTTATAAAGCTTCTCAATGGCCGGACCGTCCGCGCGGCACGGCCCACACCAAGTGGTCCAGAAATCCAGCAGCACGGTCTTGCCTTTGAAATCCGCCAGCGTCAACGGGTTACCTTGCAGATCGACGACCGCCAACTCCGGCGCCGGCTTACCAGCCAACTGCTTCTTGATTTTTTCCGGACTCCAGCGAGAAAGCTCTTTCACTTCGCGCAGGTCTTTCGGTAGGGTGAACAGGGCCGCGTCCGGCGCCGCGCCGTAGCTCATGCGTTTGAGACCGCAAGAGGTGTCGGTCTGGTATGCGCCATTGCGGCTATTCTCGATGACTTGCAGCGTTCTCGACGAGATTAGCAAACCGGTCTCGAGATCGACTAATGCCCGCACGGTACCTTGCAACAACTTACTTGAATTGCCCGGATCGCCATGCGTCCAGGGCTTGAGGGGCGCCTCCAGAAGGACGCATTGGTGGGTCGCGCCGCTAAGCCCGCAGGACTGGCGGGAGACTTCGGTGGCCTTTTTCCAATCGGGATCGTTGAGCCGGTAGGGAGACGGGAGCGGGTCGTCGTCCTTGGCTTTGCGTTTGGTCTTGACGTATTCGTCGCCGCCTTCTTCCATCGATACCAGATCTCTGCCATCGAAGATGGTGATTTCGTCGCCGGAACCGGAAATGGAAGTTTCCCGCCACTGTCCTTTGGAGGCGTCAAGAACGACGCGGCGCTTGGAAGACCGAGGATCGCCCTGCGCGCTTTTCGAGGTTCGCGAGACTTCGAACTCCTGGTGAAAGCCGGGCAGCGCCTCCCGCTTGGCGGCGAGATCAGCCCACAACCTGCCGGCCGTGCTCTCCGAGGCAGCGCTCAGATAGGGCAGGAAAATCAGAAGCAATGTGAGAAAACGCATATTGAATATCCGATTGTATATCGGCGAACTCTATTGAGCGCACCAGCCCCCATCCATGACCAGGTCGGTTCCGGTGATGAAGCCGGCATCCTCCGAACAGAGGTACAGCGCGAGCTGGCCGACTTCGTCCACTTTGCCCCAACGGCCGAGCGGAATGCGCGACGTGAAAAACTGGTTTACTTCGGGGTTTTGAAGCAAAGAGGTATTCATTTCTGTCGCAAAGGGTCCCGGACTGATGCCATTCACCGTGATTCCGTCCGCCGCCAGTTCGAGCGCCAGCGCTCGGGTTAGCCCGAGCAGGCCCGCTTTCGTCGCGCAATAGACAGTCCGGCCAGGCAGGGCGACATGACTCATGATCGACGTCAGATTGAGGATGCGTCCATAACCGCTGCCCTTCATCTGAGGGATGAAGGAACGGCACATCAGGAAGACGCCGGTGAGATTCGTGTCGAGCACCGACCGCCACTCGTCCAGAGTAAATTCGGTCAGATTTTTGCGAACGTTGATCCCGGCATTATTTACCAGAATATGAACCTTGCCAAGCTCGGCGGCCTGGGATGCGAGTTGCTCCACCTGGCGCTCGTCGGAAACATCGGCCACGAGTGCATGCGCGTCAATGCCGGCCGCTCTCGCCTCCGCCTCCGCCGCGGCAAGCTCCTCGGCTTTGCGCGAGACCAGAAACACTTTGGCGCCCGCGCTCCCCAAAGCAAGCCCGATGGCTTTGCCGAGTCCTTTACTGCCGCCGGTAATCACGGCCACGCGCCCGTCGAGTGAGTTCATCACTCGATTCTAACGCTGGGATACGATGCCTGGATCCGAGTTACGATATCAGCTGGATGAGTGAGGCTGCAATCATTTCGACTCGGCTCAAAACCAAAGTTCCTAAGACGCACACCTACCCGCTCGGAGCAAAGGTGATCTCGGAAATACTTGCGGGCGTTCCGCAATTCGAGAAACTGGCCATCGACTTTTGGTTTTGGAATCAACGAGCACGATTTCATGGAACTTCGACCCCATACCAGGTGTTGCAGGTCTCATATTCAGGGCCGACGCGAATGTTTTCCGCCTCTACGCGGTTAGAGGAGGCCGGTTACTACCAAGCGAAATGGAAGATCTATGTTGACGCCGTTCCGCGCTCACTCAGACACATCATCCAAGACAAGCTGCTCGCCACGGCTCTCCCCGCGATTCGGCAGTGGCTCTCCGCTAATCCACATTCGAATGAGCGGGAGGGTTCCCACACTCTGACATTCCTTTACGATGAACTAGCCAATGAACTCAGGTGCGATGAAAAATCAACCATCGAGTGGCAGACATCAAGAACGTGATCGTTCCTGTTCGTCCGATAACAAGCAGCAATGCGCCCGCACTGTGAAAACTATATTTTCCGATTTTGGCGACCCGTCACGTCCTATAATCGAAAAATGGATTGCCCAAGATGCGGTCTCCTCACTTCGCCCGAAGTCTTGCGCTGCGATTGCGGATACAATCTTGCTCCCGATAGAATCGGCTACGTACCAGAATGGCAGATCGATCTTGCTTGGCGGCAAAAGGTCGCGGCGTTCTGGGCCATTTCCTGGCCCGCATATATTGGAAACCTGGTTCTGGTAATGCTACTCATGAATGGCTCACCCGTAGATCGGCTGCCACCACACGCTGGCCTTATTAGTTTTACGGGACAGTTAGCATTTTTCGGGATTCAGGCGCTTCTCACTATTCGACTTGTCCGAAAGAACTATAGAACGTTTCGTGTGATGGTGATTCGCGACGATGGGAGCCAGAGCCGGAGTCTGTCGATGAAAGAAATTGGGCGCGTGTGGACTCGAATCCTCTGGCCGCAGTTGGCGCTTGCGCTCTCACTGACCCTCCTGCTGATCCTGGTGAACGCAAACTCAGAAGCCGACGCAGCACGCCGTCTTGGAACCCTGCAGGATTGGCTGCGTTTCCTGGTCGCAGGACCTTATGGGGTGAAAACTGCCCTGCGAGGACGGTATCCCGGATTCCGGCTACAAGCCTACGGATACCGTTACATTTGAGGGTCCGATCAGTCCACGTTCGTCCGATACCAAGCGAGCGTGCGCCGCAGCCCCTCTTCGAGCGTAAACTGCGGATCGTGCCCTAGATCGCGCCTCGCGGCGACTGTGTCCGCCTGGGAGTGCCGCACGTCGCCCGCCCGCGGCGGCCCGTACTTCGGCGGCAGATTGACGCCCTCAATCTTCTGTAGCTCAGACCAGATGTAGTTCAGCGTGTACCGTCCGCCGTTGCCGGCGTTGTACACTTTGCCCGAAACCCCCTTGGCCACCGAAGCCTTCAGCAAGAGCGCGACCACATCCTGCACGTAGGTAAAATCGCGCGACTGCTCTCCATCGCCAAAAATCGTGGGACAAGTTCGCTCGATCAGCGACTTCATGAATAACGACAGCACGCCTGAATACGGGCTATTGGGGTCCTGCCGCTCGCCATAAACGTTGAAGAAGCGCAGCGACACCGTTTCCAACCCGAAGCACGAGCTGAACACGCTGGCGTAATACTCGCCCATCAACTTCTGCGCCGCATACGGGGACTTCGGAGAAGGCGTCATCGTCTCCACCTTGGGCAGCACTTCGGTCTCCCCATACGCCGATGACGACGCCGCATACACCACGCGGCGCACGCCAGCTTGCACGCAGGCGTGATACACGTTGAAGGTTCCGTCTATGTTCACC
>DATFZA010000693.1:0-6448 GCA_035314765.1 Bryobacteraceae bacterium | reverse complement strand
GTACTACGCTTGGGTGCGGCGCGGCTTGGGCAATTTCTGGGGCTTTCAAGAGGCGTGGCTTTCGCTGGCGGCCAGCATTTTTGACATGGCCATTTATCCCACACTGTTTGTGTTCTATCTAAAGCAGTTTGCGCCTTGGTTCGGCGTGGGCAATCACGGAGTGATGGCGGGATTGTTTGTGGTGGTGACTTGCGCGGCCTTGAACTTGGCGGGCGTGCGCGTGGTGGGCATTACTTCGCTGTGGCTGTTCTTTTTGCTTTCTGCGCCCTTCGCGCTGGTGGTAGTGCTGTCGCCGGTGAAGGCGGGTGCATTCGCGGATGCGCATGCGGTGGCTTCCGGCTCGGGAGCTTCAGAGCTGGGGCTGATCGGTGCGGTGCTGGTGGCCATGTGGAATTACATGGGCTGGGACAACGCTTCCACCATCGCACAGGAAGTGGAGCGCCCGCAGCGAACCTACCCACGGGCGATGATCGCCGCGGTGGTGCTGGTGTCGCTGACCTATGTCCTGCCTTTTCTGGCGGTGTATTTCACTGGCACTCCCGCCAGCGCATTCAGCGGGGACGGTTCCTGGGCGCAAGTCGCGGGACGGCTGGGCGGAACGATTTTTGGGTTTGAGTGGCTGCGCTTTCTGATTGTGGCAGGCGGTATGATGAGCGCATTCGGCATGTTTAACGCCTTGGTGATGAGCTATTCGCGGCTGCCGCTGGCCATGGCCAACGACGGCATGCTGCCGAAGATTTTTGCGAAGGTGGGTGCGCGAACGAAGGCACCGTGGGTGTCGATTCTAGTGTGCGCGTCGGGTTGGGCGCTTTGCCTGGGGCTCGGCTTTAAGCGGCTCGTGACCCTGGACATCATGCTGTACGGGGCGAGCTTGATGCTGGAGTTTGTGACTCTAGTGGCGCTGCGCATTCGCGAGCCGGAGTTGAAGCGCGAGTTTAAGGTGCCGGGCGGAACGGCCAGCGCGGTGATGCTGGGTCTCTGTCCTCTGGCGCTGCTCAGTCTGGCGCTGGTGGAAAGCGGCAGCGAGTCCGTCTTGGGGATGAACGGTCTGGTGTTCGGGGCGCTGATCATCGTGGCGGGATTTGTGGTCTATGGGGCCACACGCCGGCCGCGTGCCCGGGCCATGGCAGCCAATGCAATCAACCAGTTGCACAGTTCCTCCAGCGCCGCGGATTGAGCTATGCGGTCAAGCACCGCGGCTCCGGTTCCCCGCAGTGAACCAAAAAACAAAAATCGGGCCAACGCCAAAGCGCGTTAAGGAAAGGCGCGGCGCGGTAGAATTATGTCCGTGAGCATTCCTGCTGAGTTTGAGCGATTAAAAGTGGTGTTGGTGGAACCGCGGAACCCCTTGAACATCGGGGCGGCGGCACGAGCCATGAGCAATTTTGGATTTTTGCGCCTGCGTGTGGTGCAGCCGTACGAGGCTGGGTATCGCGAGGCGCGCTCGGCGGTAGGAGCTTCATCGGTGCTGACGAACGCAGAGGAGTTTGCTTCCGTGGCGGAGGCCGCGGCGGATTGCACCTTGGTGGTGGGCACGACGGCGGTGGGCGAACGCGAGTTGCACCATCGGGTGAAGGCCCTGCCGGAGGCCGGGAAAATCATTCGCAGAAAGATGGCATCGCAGAATGTGGCGCTGCTGTTCGGCTCGGAGCGGGTCGGGCTGTCCAATGACGATTTAAGCCATTGCCACTGGGTGCTGCGCATCCCCACGCGCCAGGAGCATCGCTCGATGAATCTGGGGCAAGCGGTGGCGGTGTGCATGTACGAACTGGCACGCGACGCCAAGCGGCCACTCCCGCAGGGACGGACCACGAAGAAGGCCGTGCCCGCCGCGCAGCTTCAGCCAGCCACCGCTGGAGATATCGAGCGCATCAGCAAGACCTTAATCGAGGCTTTGCATGCCTGCGGGTATTTGACGCCGCGTTCTGGCAAAACCCCGGAAGAAAAGATCCGGCGCCTGCTGCGGCGTCACAACCTGACCGCCAATGACGCGGACCTGTGGCTGAGCATGATCGGGCAAATGTTGTACCGGCTGAAGAACCAACCTCCTAGGCGCTGAATGCGCGTCTCGCCACCAGGCGGGTAATGGGTTTGCTGAAGATTGTGGGGCGATCCATTTCAGCGCCCGCAAAAGAAAAAGGCGTGTATCCGAGACTCTGCAGCTCGTCGAGGGCAGCGTTCGGATCGCCGCCGTCAGCCGCCACCATTTGATTGTGTAGCTCGAGGAAGAGCGTCGGCGAGTGGCGCGCGAAGGTGTCCGGTCCGCCGCGCAAGGCTGCCGCTTCGTGGCCTTCCACGTCAATCTTGACGTGCGTGGGAGGACCGAATTCGGAGGCCATTTCGTCGATGGTGACGGCGCGTATTTTGGTGAGTTCGCTGGCTGCGCGGCCTTTGGCAAGCTTGAAATAGCCCTCGGAGAATACCCCTGAACTGAGCATCTGCAGCGTGCCGCTGGCATCGCTTACCGCCCCGTGTAGCGTTCGAATTTTGTCACCGGCGTCATTCAACGCAATTTGCCGCGCAATCATTCGAATAGCCATGGCGGAGGGGTCCACGGCCACCGCTTGGCCGCCAAAATGCGCTGCCGCCAGGCTGAATAATCCATAGTGCGCGCCAATGTCGAAGAGCAACATGCCGCCATTGCAGTAGGAGAGGAAGTTCTGAAATTCGGCTCGTTCCTCCGGCTCCGCGACTTGTGCCTTGCAAGCTACTTTGTAGGCGTGGGGGTGCATGGCGATGCGCACGTGCGGGGGAAAGACCAGCGTATCGGTCGCCCCCAGCGAATACCGGGCGCTATCCCACATCCATTCCATGGCCTTGGATGGCGAGCGCAGCCAGTTGCGCACCGGCCGCGGGACGGTTCGGCGGATCAGTGTGGTCAAAAAAGCATCGGGCATGAGTTCCATTCCCCGCATCGAGGTGCAGCGTGCTACGGCTTGCGATGACCACAGGATATCGCATCCGAAGCAGGCGAAACGCCTGGTTTGGCGCGGGATGGAGATGACTGACAAAACGGGGGCGAGATTTTCTGCTGCCCTGCAAATCCGTTGTGACCGCGAAACCGCCTCGTCTGTCGGCGTAGATGGTTATTGCGCATGTGAGCACAGCCGCCTCCGTACAAATTGATTTGGTGAGAATGCAGAACGTATTCTGAGCGTGCCTAGTAGTACTGAAACTAGGGCTGCTGCAAGCGCGTGAGAGTACCGTGGACGGCGCACGAAGCGCCAAACCAGGCAGGGCACGGCGCACTGCCTTCGGATACCCGGCGCGAGAATCGGCAGGAACGCAAGGAGACAACAAGGTTATGAAAGCCGCCCAAAAGTCTTTCGTTCTAGTTTGTGTCATAGCAATCTTGGCGCTGGTCAGCGGTTGCAGCGGGGTGCCTGCCTCGCTCTCGAAGTCCGGTTCCGGCGGCGGGCCCTTTACGATCACCGTGGCGGTGTCGGGGCTTTCGGGCAGCCCGCTGGTCTTGCAGAACAATGGCAAAGACAACCTTTCGATCACCGTGAATGGGTCTTATACCTTCGCAACCTCCGTCGCCAGCGGCGGCACGTACGCGGTAACCGTTTCAACGCAACCCAGCAACCCGACGCAGACTTGCGGCGTTGCCGCGGGCAGCGGCACGGCCACGGCCAACGTCATCGGAATCGCCGTTACGTGCACCACCAACCCCGTTACCGCTACCATCGGCGGCATGATTACCGGCCTTGTGGCCAACTCCAGTGTGATTTTGCAGAACAATGGCGGCGACAGCCTGACGATCACCGCAAATGGCCCCTTCACCTTCAAGACGCCGGTCACCGGAGCGGATATCTACGCCGTCACGGTAGCCACGCAACCGGTCAACCCCAACCAGATTTGCACGGTGATGAATGGCAGCGGAACGGCCACCGCCAACGTGAACATGGTTGCGGTGAACTGCGTATTGAGTTACTCGATTGGCGGTACCGTGAACGGTGTTGTAGGTACCGGCTTGATTCTCGAAAACAGCAGTGATTCCGAACAGCTCATGATCAACCCTGCGAATGGCAATCAGGCCTTCACTTTCAAAAACCTGGTTCCCACGGGTACCATGTACACCGTAAGCATCTTCGCGGAGCCAACCGGGCCGACGCAGACTTGCGTGGTCAGCCCGCTCACAGGAAGCGGCACTGCGACTGGCAATGTCACCAGTGTGGTGATTAACTGCCCCGCGGTGACGTACAGCGTCGGTGGAACGATTGTTGGCCTTGCCGGAGTCCCGCCCAACAATGGGCCGATAGCGGACAACAGCTTCGTTTTGCAGAACAACCTGGGCAACACCCTAATCGCCACGGAAAACGGGCCTTTCACGTTTGCCACGCCCGAGGCTCTCAACGATACGTATCAAATCTCGGTATTTCATGCGTCCAGCAGTCAGAACCAGGGCTGCACCTTGTGGAACTATAAGGGCGTGGTCACCGGGACCATCAGCAATATCATCGTTGACTGCGGGCATGATGATTGGACGTGGATCGACGGGACCAAGACGGCGGTAACGATCTCACAGGTGGCGTACGGCTCCTTCCCATCAACCCCGCCCACGGCGACTCCGAACCCTCTTACCAACACTCCCGGAGCACGCTACGGCGCAGCTGGATGGACGGACAATTCCGGTAACCTCTGGCTGTTCGGTGGCGACGGCTGGGAGCTTTCAGGGAACACATCTCCCGACACGCTCTCCGATGTCATGAACGACCTCTGGGTCTGCGTCTCGTTTGGCGATTTTTGCGAATGGCAGTTGGTGGGCGGCTATGACCCGACGGTGGTCCCCCCCAACCCACCCGCCCCAGCCACCACGGTTGGCGCGGAAGTGATAGCAAACGCACAGCACGAGGGGCAGGGCGGCGTTTACGCAACTCCTGGCATTCCGCCAGCCAGGCGGGGCGCGGCCACCTGGACCGACAAGACAGGAAATCTCTGGCTGTTCGGCGGTGCCGATGGCCAGCCCCGCTATCGAAACGACCTTTGGGAGTTCAACGCGAGCAGCTTCGGCGGCAACAACCCCAATACATACACGAACAGTACTGGGCAGTGGAGCTGGCAGAGCGCAAGCAATCCCGCCACCACGGGTCTCGATCATAACGGCATCTACCCGCCGAACCCCACTCCATACCCGGGGGCTCGCGTGAACGCTCTCACCTTCACGGATAGTGCAGGGAATTTCTGGCTCTTCGGCGGATATGGCTGGGACGGCGTTGGAACCTTGGGCTTTCTCAATGACCTGTGGAAGTACGCGGGTGGCACATGGACCTTCGTCTCAGGATCAAGCCTGGCTAACCAGATCGGAATCTACGGCACCCCAGGAACCCCGTCAGGCACCAACGCGCCTGGAGGACGCCAAGAGACGGCCGGCTGGGTGGACGCCAACGGAAACTTCTGGCTCTTCGGGGGAGAAGGCGAAGATGCCAACAATCCACCGACGCAAAACGGAATTCTGAATGATCTTTGGGAATACAATCCCGGCACCAATCAGTGGACCTTCGTAATGGGTAGCAGCACGGCAAACCAGACCGGCGTCTACGAAGCTCAAACGGTGGTAGGCCCGGTGAGCACCACAGGCGCAGCGAGCACCTGCGGCCTTACTGTGGGCCTAACCGTCGGCGGAAACGTCATTTGTTCCCCGGTCTCCACGACTGGCGCACTTCCGGGATCACGTTGGGGGGCCAGTGCCTGGACCGACGCGGGCGGAAACCTTTGGCTCTTCGGTGGCTGGGGGCTGGATTCTACCGGCACCAACGGTAACGGCGCCCTCAACGACCTGTGGGTCTACACGCCGAACTCGACCGCCGGCCAACCCGGCACTTGGACCTGGATCAAAGGCTCAAACACGGGCAGCCAAAACGGCGTATACGGCCCCGAGCTGTTTCCCTATGACACGTATTACATCTGGACACCCGGCGGCCGCAGCAATGCGACACACTGGGTCGACGGCAACGGCCAGCTCTGGCTCTTCGGCGGTCAGGGCTACGATTCCACGAGCACGACCGGGAACGGCGACCTCAATGACATGTGGAGATACTTGCCTTACAAGGATTGATGTGCGAAATCCGGGGCAGTAACCCCAACACCTCGAAAAACAAGAGGGCCGCGCACTGATAACTTCTCGCGCGGCGCTTCTTTTTCTTATATTTGGTTTTAGCTCGGATTGACGGTAGCCACAGGCGCTGCCCAACCGCACCCGCCAACTAAACGATCATTTCTTGAATAGGTTCTCGAACGCTTGGCGGGCGTCCAGCGGACGCGACGGAGCCATGGGCGCTGGCACGTTGTTGGGTTGGGTATAGGTGGTGGGCGCGGTGTCTTTCTCGACCGTGGTGCGGAAGGCGTAGAAGGTGCAGTTGTTCTTCACGTCCTTAGGGGTAATGCGCTCGGGGATGGGTTGCGTGCATTCGAAGCGCACACCGGTGTCGAAGTAGCGGCATTGCTT
>DATFZA010000692.1:0-25012 GCA_035314765.1 Bryobacteraceae bacterium | reverse complement strand
CCGGTTACGGTTAAGAAGTGTAAAGCGCACTCCCCAATCGATTCCCCCACGATAATCTGGTAGCGGGATCGTGCATTTACACACCAGCTCTACCCGCTTTTGGCGCTCCTGGTTGTTCGTTGGACTCCTGGCCTCGCTGTGCGCCTTTTTGGCCGTCGTCCAGAACCGCTGGATCGACCAGGTCAGCGTAGCGGAGCGCGATCGTCTGCATGCCTCCCTGCAAACGGATCTAGCCCGGCTGAGCGAGGAATTCGATCGGCAAGTGGCGCGCTCCGTCGCCGGACTCACGCCGGATTTTCACGAGGTCTCGCAGTTGGGCGCCGAGACCGCTTGCTCCCGCCAATATCTGCGTTGGAAGGAGACGAACGATCCAATCATCCGCCGCGTTGGCCTCGTGAAATTCGAACACGAGGAACCCATGTTCTACCAGGTCGATCCCGCCACCGGACAATTCTCAAAAGCAGACTGGCCGGTTGACTGGAGCGAAACGCGCCAGCGCTTCGAATCCCGCGCCGGCCATCTTCCCCCTCGCGAAGTTCCCCCGGCGGAATCGCAGGTGTTGGACTTTCCCCTATACGGCTCCATGCAGCACGGCCGGCCGGAGGACGGTTTTCCGCCGCCCCCTCCTCTGGAGGATTGGTTAATCGTCGAACTGGATGTCGATTACATCCGCTCCACCTTACTGCCGGAACTCTCCAGTAAGTACCTGGCGAGCTCCGAGACTCCGGCCTATGAAATGAAGTTAGTGCTAGGCGCGCCCGCTACCAGACAACGCTCGGTCACGCCCGATGCGTCCGTTGGCTTACTCGACGTAGGCCGGATCGGCTGGAGGCGCCCCGGCGGACCAGGCAGACCAGATGGTCCTCACGGCCCAGGACCGCCGCCGCCACGTCAAACCAGCGTGCCGCGGCAACCGAGATGGCAGTTGCTGATCTATGGACGCGGCGGTTCGCTCGACTCGTTAATCGAGGCTGCGCGCTGGAGAAACGTCGCCCTTTCCGGCGGCATTCTCCTCATGATCCTGACCATGATTCTGGCGCTGCTTCGCTACTCTCGCCGTTCGCAGGAACTCGCTGACCTGCAAATGAACTTTGTCGCTGGCGTCTCGCATGAATTGCGAACGCCGCTTACCGTGATTCGCACCGCAGCCTTTAACCTGCGCGGCAAAACCGCTACCCGGCCGGACCAGGTCGAGAAATATGGTCATCTGATTCAACGCGAGAGCGAAAAACTCAGCAACCTGGTGGATCAGGTGTTGCGTCATGGAGCCATTCGAGCCGGCCAGGTCATCGGCGAAAGACATCCGGCGGCAGCCTGGAAGCTGATCGAATCGAGCATCCATGCCAGCCTGGTATCCGCTCCCGGCACGGACGTCACTTTAGAAACGCACGTGGATTCCAAACTCCCGCTCATCTTGGCCGACGAGCTTGCCCTGCGGCATGCGCTGCAAAACTTGCTGGACAACGCCGTGAAGTATGGACTGGAAGGCAGCAACTGGATCGGGGTCAGCGCCACGGAAGTGTGCGAAGGCGCCGCGCGATCTGTAGAGTTCCGCGTTAGCGATCGCGGACCCGGGATTCCCTTCGCCGAACAGGATCGGCTCTTTGACGCCTTTTTTCGCGGCAAGAGCGCCGTTCAGGATCAGGTGCATGGAACCGGGCTGGGCTTGAGCATCGTCAAGAGTATCATTGAAGCCCACGGCGGAACTATCCGGGTAAACAGTGAGCCACAGAAGTATGACCATGGCGTGTTTTTTCATGAGCGCGGCGACCTGATAGTGCTCTTTACGGACGGAGTTTCCGAATCCATGAACGTTCGCGACGAAGAATGGGGCGAAGAGAGATTGATCGAACTGGCCAAAACGTGTCATGGGCTTCCAGCTCTGGAAGTCATGAGGCGAATTCTTGCCGCCGCGCAGGCATTCGCCGCGGGCGCTGCCCAGCACGATGATATGACGCTCGTGGTGCTCCGCGTGACCTGATGGCGGCTTCCTGGTCGTCCGCTTCAGGCTGCCGTTACAAGTGACGACGTGATTCAAGACCGACCCCGCTGCTACTCGACCGGCCACACGATCGAACCGCCGACAATGGCCGCTACGGGGCCGCCCCGAAACGAGTGCCCGTGGAATGGCGTGTTGCGGCTCTTGGAGAACGATCGATTGACGTCGTAGATCCAGGCGCGCTCGGGATCAAATATGGTGATATCGGCGATGGCGTCAACCGCCAGCCGGCCGCGATCCAGATTCAAAATGCGCGCTGGTCCTAGCGTGAACAGTTCGACCATGCGCGGCAGAGAGATTACGCCTGAGTGCACCAGGCGCTCTAACGCCAGGCCGATGGCCGTTTCCAGGCCGATAATGCCGAAGGGGCATTTCTCGAACTCCTGCATCTTTTCGCTGCCCGGATGCGGAGCGTGATCGGTGGCGATGGCTTCAATCACCCCGGAAGCCAGCCCCTGGGTGACGGCCCCAACATCGCATTTGCCGCGCAACGGCGGCTTCATTTTATAGTTGCTGTCGTAGGGCGGCATCTCTTCGTCGGCCAAAGAGAAGTGATGCGGCGTCGCTTCGGCCGACACGGCCAGGCCTCGCGCCTTGGCAAACTTGACCATCTCGATCGAATGCCGGGACGAGATATGCGCAACGTGGAACCTCACACCCGTTAATTGCGCCAGTAAAATATCGCGCGCGACCATGACGTCTTCCGATGCCGCGGGAATGCCGCGCAAACCCAAGCGTACGCTTTCCACGCCCTCATGCATATCGCCTGCGGCGCTGAGATGCAGATCTTCGCAATGATCGATCACCGGAAGGCCGAACGACCTCGCGGTTTCCATGGCGCGGCGCATCACGCGGGCGTTCATCACCGGGCGGCCATCATCGGAAATAGCCACAATTCCGGCCTGCTTCATGGAGCCGATCTCGGCCATCTCTTCGCCTTGGCTACCCTTGGTGATGGCGCCGATCGGGAACACGTTCACCGCCGCGTGGCGGCTGGCGCGTTCGATGACATAACGCGTCACGGTGGCGCTATCGTTCACGGGAGAGGTGTTCGGCATGCAGCAAATCGAGGTGAAGCCGCCGGCCGCGGCGCAACGCGAACCGGTTTCAATATTCTCGGCGTACTCGAAGCCCGGCTCTCGCAAGTGCACGTGCATGTCGATAAAGCCGGGCGCAACAATCATGCCGGTGGCGTCAAACTCAGCGGCGCCGGTCACGTCTAGGCTTGCTTCGATGGCCGCGATCTTGCCATCCTCGATGAGCACATCGCGGACGGCGTCCAGACGCGTGGCCGGGTCGATCACGCGCCCGTTTCGAATTACAAGTTTGGCCATGGCTTTCAATTCCGGAGAATGCGCTCGAGCACAGCCATCCGCACGGCGATTCCGTTTTCCACCTGGTTGAGAATCACGCTGCGTTGGGAATCCGCCACTTCCGAAGAAATCTCGCGGCCCCGATTGATAGGACCCGGATGCATGACGATCACATCCGGCTTGGCAAGTTCCATGTGGTCCAACCGTAAACCATAGAACTGGAAGTATTCGCCGGCGGCGAACGTCGCTTCATGCTGGCGTTCCAATTGAACGCGCAGCATCATGATGACATCCGCGCCATGAATGGCTTCCCGGAGATCGCTGGTCAAACTGACATTGGGGGCGAGTTTCTCCAACTCCGGCGGCAACAGCGCGGCGGGACCGCACAGGACCGTCTCGGCGCCGAATTTGGACAGCAGATGCATATCCGACCGGGCCACGCGGCTATGCTGGATGTCGCCGATGATCGCGACGCGCAGACCTTCCAGCGTGGGCCGGCGGTCGAGAATGGTGCGAGCGTCTAACAGCGCTTGCGTCGGATGCTCATGCGTGCCATCGCCGGCATTGATGATGGGCGTGTTCAAATAACGAGCGAGAAAGTGTGGCGCCCCGGACGCAGCATGGCGCATGACAATAGCGTCCGGACGCATCGCGGCTAATGTGTTGAGTGTATCCACCAGGGACTCGCCTTTGCTGACGCTCGAACCGGAAGCGGTGATCGAGATGGCGTCCGCCCCTAACCGTTTGGCGGCGATTTCAAAGCTGGTGCGTGTGCGGGTGGATGCCTCAAAAAACAGATTCACGACCATTTGACCGCGCAGCGTGTCCAGCCGTTGAAATTGCGAGTTCGGGGCCGGCTGAAATGCTTTGGCCCGATCGAGAATGGCTTCAATCTCGGCCCGGTCCAGATGCTCGATCCCGAGAAGCCCGCTGCGCATCAGGCCTTCTCGACAAGCAGGACTTTCTCCAGGTTGTCGACCTCGCGGAACTTCACCTCGATGATTTCGTTGGTCGAAGTCTGAACCATGCGGCCCACGTATTTGGCCTCGATCGGCAGTTCCCGATGGCCACGGTCGATCAGAACCAGCAATTGAATGCGGTCCGGACGGCCATGGTCGAACAGAGCGTCGAGCGCGGCGCGGATGGTGCGGCCGGTGTAAAGCACGTCGTCCATCAAAATAATGTCCTTGCCGGTAACGGGAAACGGGATCTCGGTCGCGTTGTGCACGGCCTTGTCGGCGATGGTGGACAAATCGTCGCGATACAGACTGATGTCGAGAAAGCCGACGGGAATATTCAGCTTCTCGAGCATCTTGATCTTTTCAGCGAGCCGCAAAGCCAGCGGCACGCCTCGGCGGCGGATCCCGATGAAAGCGAGCCGCTGAATATCGCCGGTCTTCTCCAGAATTTCATGCGCGAGCCGGACCAGCGTGCGGTCGATCTCGGACGCGCTCATCAACTGCGCTTTTTCGCGGGTTGCGTTGGGCATGTGTAAACGTTCCAGAGTATCAAACCTGGCGCCTCAATAACGCTTGAGGCGGTCGCGAATTCGCTTGGCAAGTTTCTCGATTTCCTCGGTCTTCTTGAGCATCTGCAGGGACAGCACGTTCTTGCCCTCGTTTTCGAGACTGGTCTTCAGTTCGTCCGACAGACGCGCTAGCTCACGCGCATCTTTTAGAGATTTTTCGTAGTCGTCGTTCAGAATCGCGTCCCTCTGCAGTTTTCCATTCGGCAAGCGCACGTCTTCGGGCGCATCATCCGGATGCCTTCGGTCGATGGGCGGAGGCGGATTGGCCTGCCCGAGAAGACTGACAATGATAAGTATCTGCATCCACATAGAGGAGTCCTGCCAGGGTCTGCCCCTATAATAGCGACAGATGCAGGAGGTGAATATTGCGGTTGTCGGACTCGGCCACGTGGGTTCCGGCGCACTAGCGATCCTCGCGGAGAACGCCGCGCAGATTGAGCTAAAGCTGGGGTTCCGGCTGAATGTCAAAGCCGTGTGCAGCCGCAATGTGGCCGCCAAGGAAGTGCCCTCAGCCCTGGGTCCCGTGGTCAAATCGGCGAATTGGCACAATGTCGTCAGCCGTCCCGACATCCACATCGTCTGCGAACTAGTGGGCGGCACGCATGTGGCGCGCGAAATTTTGGAAGCGGCGATTGCCAACGGCAAATCTGTGGTCACCGCGAATAAAGAACTGATGGCGATGTGCGGCGCTGAACTGTGGGACCGCGCTATCGCGGCTCGTATCAATCTGGCGATGGAAGCCAGCGTGTGCGGCGGAATTCCGATTCATGCCGTTTTGCGGGAAGGCATTTCCGGCGATCGAGTGGTGGCGTTAGCCGGCATTTTGAACGGAACCAGCAATTACATTCTCACCGAGATCGAACGCCGGGGCGCGTTGTTTTCCACCGTGCTGGAAGAGGCGCAGCAACTCGGGTTTGCCGAGGCGGATCCCAGCGCCGATGTGGACGGCCTCGACGCCAGATCCAAGTTGGCGATTCTGGCGGCGCTGGCGTTTGGCGAGAAGATCACGCCTTCCGACATTTATTGCGAAGGCATCCGGAGAATTCTGCCGGTCGATTTTCAATACGCCCACCAGCTCAGCCACACCATCCGCTTGATCTGCGCGGCCCGGCAAACGGCGGATGGACTGATTCTTTCGGTGCGTCCGGCGCTGATTCCCAACTCGACCATCCTGGCGGGCGTGCGGGGAGCCTATAATGCCGTCTGGGTGCGCGGGCGTTATGGCGAAGACACGTTTTACTATGGCCGCGGCGCGGGCTCGCTGCCCACCGGTGTAGCCGTTGTGAGCGATTTGATGCGCGTGGCGCGAGAGATTCGCAGCGGCAGCCCGGAGCGCGTTTCGCCTTTTGCGCACGAGCGGCTGGGCGTCTATAAGCCGATTTCCATCACCAAGCAGAAATCGGCTTACTATCTGCGCTTTCGCGTGGAAGACCGGCCGGGCATCATCTCCAAGCTGGCCGGCGTGCTTGCCAGCCAGCAGATCAGCCTGGATGCGGTGCTGCAAATTCCCAGTGAGAACTGGCGCGACTTGCCGTTCGTCATCACGGTGGAACCGACCACGGAACAGGCCATCCGCGACGCGCTGGCCGAAATGTCCACGCAGGATTTCCTGGTCGAGCCTCCGCTCGCCATGCCCATGGAGAAACCTTTGTGAGTTCCAGTAGAATCGCGGCGATGCTGTTATGCGCCTGCTTGTGTTCCGGGCAGGTGGCCAAGAAAGCCAACGAGGCTTATCAAACCAAGGAAGGCCGCGAAGGGATTGCCAAGACGCTAGCCGATCCGCATCGCGACGAGCGCCAGCATCCGCGCGACATCGTCGCCGCGATGAACCTGAAGAAGGGGCAGACGGTGGTGGATCTCGGCACCGGGGTCGGCTATATGCTTCCCTATTTGAGCCAAGCCGTGGGCGCGACAGGCGGTGTGATCGCGGAAGATATCGCGCAGGACTTTCTCGATAAAGCGAAGCTGCGCGCCAGCACGTCAGGCCTGCATAATATCCAGTTCATCCTGGGCACGGAACGCGACCCCATGCTGCCGGCCGACACCGCCGACGCCATTTTGGTGCTCGACGTGTACCATCATTTCGACTATCCGGGAACCATGCTGGGCCACATTCGCGATTGCCTGGTGTCGGATGGCCGTCTGTACATCGTCGATTTTTACAAGCGGCCCGACGCCATGCCGAACGGCCGCGCGATGGAGCACATCCGGCTGGATATGGACGACGTGATCCATGAAGTGGAGGATGCGGGGTTGCGGTTTGTCAGCTCCTCGGAGTTGGTTCCGCGTAGCCAGTACATAGCGGTTTTCGGGAAGAAATGACGCGAATTGTGTTCCGATTGCGAAACGATCGTCTCGGAAAACTGAACTCGGCGGTTCTATGGCTATTTCCGATATGCTGGGCGTGAGCGATGGCCGACACCATTAAGAAGCTGACAATCGAGGGCTTCAAGTCTATACGCCGGCTGGAAGATTTCCCTCTGGGGGCTATCAACGTCCTCATTGGACCAAATGGGGCTGGTAAGAGCAATTTTGTAAGCTTCTTTCGGCTGCTTAGGGAAATGATTGAGCAGCGGCTCCAGGTTGCCCTAGCAACGACGGAGGGCGGGGCTGATGCCTGCCTTTACTTGGGACCAAAGATTACGCGGGAGTTCGTCGGGAAGCTTTACTTCGGCAAAAATGGATACGAATTCGCTCTTGTTCCCACTCCCGACAACCGGCTTATTTTCTCCGAAGAGACGACTGTCTTCTACGGCAACCGAGCCTTTCCCAAATCACTCGGTTCGGGTCATGCGGAAGCTAACCTGAAGGATCGCAAAGAAGAGCCGGTTCCCTGGTATGTGTACCAGGCTGTTTCCAGTTGGGTCGTCTATCACTTTCACGACACCAGCCTGACCGCGTCCGTGCGGCGGCCACGCGCCCTAAATGACAATCAGGCATTCCGTGCCGAAGCCGACAACCTGGCGCCATTCCTCTATTGGATACAGAAAACCAGCCCTTTGCATTACACTCGAATCCGAGATGTTGTGCGGCTTGCCGCTCCATTCTTCGATGATTTCAATCTCCGTCCAATGTCCGGCAGCGAGGATATGATCCAACTGGAATGGAAACAGCGGGACTCTGACTACCCCTTTCGCGCCAATCAGTTGTCGGACGGGACTCTTCGGTTCATTTGCCTGGCAACGGCGTTGTTGCAGCCCGTTCCCCCTCCCACGATTCTTTTCGACGAACCGGAACTTGGCCTTCATCCATATGCGCTGACCCTATTGGGAAGTCTGTTCAAACAGGCCGCGGTCGCCTATGATTCCTACGTCTCCAAGCAGGTCATCATCTCGACCCAATCGGCGTCCCTCATCAGTGAATTCGAGCCGGAAGATATTGTTGTCGTAGAGCGGAACGAAGGCAAGTCGACATTTCGAAGATTGAAGTCCGAAGAGCTGTCTGAATGGCTCGGCGAGTATTCGCTCGGTGAGTTGTGGCTAAAGAACGTTCTCGGAGGCCGGCCCGCCAACGAGCGCACTCCCGAATCCGTCCCCCCGAGCGGCGATGGCAACTCGTGAACCGGCTCTATGTTGTCGTGGAAGGGCAAACCGAGGAATCATTCGTTAAGAATGTGCTCTCGGAGACGTTGTGGCGGAGCGGTGTTCTTCCCACGCCGATCCTTCTTGGGCGCCAGGGCGGGCGGCCAAGCTACGCCCGCGTAAGAGGCGATGTCATAAGGCTCCTCAAGCAGGAACGCCGGGCCTATTGTTCAACCATGATCGATCTCTATGGGCTCGGACCCGGATTTCCCGAGTGCCCTCCTCGGCCTGCTTCGAACCTAGCCAAGGTTCGGGACCTAGAGAAAGCGGTCAAGGACGACGTTTGCCTGGAGATCCCGGATCTGAGGCCCGACCTCCGCTTCATTCCTTACTTGCAGCTCCATGAGTACGAAGCCCTCTTGTTCAGCAACCCGACCGCATTTGCCAAGGCCATAAATCAGGTCAATCTAGGCGCTCATTTTCAAGCCATCCGGGACGAGTTTGACACGCCCGAAGACATCAACGACGACCCGAATACAGCGCCATCGAAGCGCGTTGTGGCGGCTTGCCCGGGCTACCGGAAGGTGATCGATGGAACGCAGGCCGCGGTAGCCGTCGGTATTCCCGCCATGCGCGAGCAGTGCCGGCATTTTCGTGACTGGTTAGAGATCCTCGAGTCTCTTCCGCCTGGCTAGGCTGTATTCTTATCAGGGGGCAAAAACCGACCCCGGGTTTTCTCAGGAAGACCTCCACGCCACCGCAGCCAGCCAATAGCGGTCTCCGCGAAGAAATAACGACTTGTCTTGGATCAAAGACTCACAAGCAGACCTGATGTCCCGAAGGCGCCTAATAACGAACATAGGTTAATTCAGTTGGTTGGCGGTGAGTCCGAACTTCCTTCCACATTTTTTGCACGATCAATCCAGCGCACGGAAGGCTTCGATGTCACGCTTCAGCAAGTCGTTGACGAGCCGGTCCAGGGGTATTCCCTCGCTCTCCGCTCTCTCGAGCAGGAACGCCTGTACCTCCTCTTGGAGATAAACCGGAATGTGGAAGACCGCATCGGCTCCGGCATAGTGCTTGCCCCGCTCGGCTCGACTGAAATCGTACTCCGCCTTCATATCGTCGTCTTGATTCATAGTGACCCCTGTATATTGCCTGCTCCGCCTCGGACGCCTTTCTTGCGGAGATGATACGCACGGTCACGTTGGCCAGGTCCGTTTCGCTCCAGAGATGAACAACCACCAATAGCGCGCCGCTCGAAGCCATGCCTAAGCAAGGGCGATCCAACGTTCCTCCGATTCACTGTGGCTGTCGTCGAACATCGTCCGGATCCCAGGATCGCGAAAGATGCTCGTCGCCAGAGTGAACCGAACGCCATGCATCCGTTCATTCGATTGGGCTTTGCCTTAATCCCACTCGAAATGGAGATGACGGGGCCCGCTCACACACCTAGTGTAGTAAGCTTCCTGTTCTTGTGCATTCACTCGAAGTCTGACTTCTTAGGCACGTGCGGAGGCGGCATCAAGACAAATGTTCTGGCTCACAACCGGGAACTCGGATGCTCAAGAAGCTTCGCAAGCTGACGGCGCTTTCCCTGACGTACTCCGCCTTCATATCGTTGTCTCGATTCATAGTCATCGCCCATTCGCCAAGAAATGACGCACCTGTGCTAGGATCAAAAAAGACCCACCCAAAGCGCCGGAGAGGTGGCTGAGTGGTCGAAAGCAGCGGTTTGCTAAACCGTCGTAGTGCCCTAAAGCGCTACCGAGGGTTCGAATCCCTCCCTCTCCGCCAGATCAAATTGCAACAATACGAATTTGGCGAGGCCGTCGCATAAGCGGGGGACGAGCTGCGCTTGTGCCAGTCGGCGTTCGCAACTGCGATCAGGCAGACAACTGGCCGCGAGCAGTCTGGTAAGCCGGGCTCGGTGACGCCGAAGTCGCGTTTGAGGCTTGATTGCGGTGTTCACCACTGGACGCTGTGCACCGTAAGGAAATGACATCTGGATCGCGGCCCTCGCCCGCCAACACGCGATGGCGGTGCTCAGCCGCGACGAACATTTCGATCTTGTGCCTAAGGGCCTGTCATGAAACAACCAATTCAACCGCTCCCTGATGGTCGCGGCTCGGAAGGCGTGACTGAGCCGCGACCGTCAGGGAGCGGGCCGGAAGTAACGGCAAGGTTGTTTCATGACAGATCCTAAGCTCAGGCGCATCGGTTGGTAACGGCATCTGCCGGCGCGCCCGACTCTGCTTATAATAGATGCTGATGGAAAAAGAAAATAACTGGCGTCCGGCCGCATTGGCGCTCACCGTGCTCGGCGTGATCTCGCGCCTGGTTCCCCATCCCTGGAACTTCACGCCGGTAGGGTCGGCGAGCCTCTTTTCCGGAGCCCGCCTGGCGGGCTGGCGGGCTTACCTGATTCCGCTGGCGATCATGGCCATTACCGATCCCATCCTCAACGCCGTGAATCACGTGCCGCTGTTTTCCTACATGCAGTTGTTCATCTACTTCAGTTTTGGGCTAAGCGTATTGATTGGCCGGTTTCTGTGGTCCACAGAAAGCGCCCCGCGGATTGCGCTGGCGTCGCTCATCAACAGCACGCAGTTCTTCCTGATCACCAACTTTGGGGTTTGGGCCGGATCGACGCAGTTTGCGCACACTACCGCGGGATTGGGCGCTTGCTACGTCGTGGCGATACCGTTCTTCGCCTACACCGTCTTCGGCGACCTGTTCTTCGCCGGGGTCATTTTCGGACTGCACGCCTGGCTCAGCCGAACCCACACGGCGCGTCAGTTCAGCAACGCGTAGCCAGCAAAGCCACCGGAAAGCCATAGTAAATCTTGCCATCCCGTTCGCGGTTTGCCATATCGAGCGCGTCTGTGCCGACTGAATCCGCAAACATCTCGCGAATGCGATCGGCATCCCCCGCGTTTGGAAACGACCGGCGCAGCAAATCCTCCAGTTCGCCTTCCAACCGATAAAATTCGACCTCTGGTTCAGCGAGTCCTGCTTCTGCGAAGAGCCGCTGCAATTCTTCCACCGGAAACGCGCGGACATGCGAAGGATCGCGCAGCCTTTCCATCCGATTGAAGGCATCTGCCTTGTCCGCCGCGGGCGCGCTATCCGCCACCACCATGCGTCCGCCCGCCGCGCACACGCGCCGCATTTCTTTCAACACTGCCAACGGGTCTTGCAAATGATGCAGCGCAAAGCGCGATGCAACGATGGAGAACGCTCCATCCGGATAGGGCAGCGACTCCACGTCCCCCTGCTGCCACGTAATATTTGCCAAACCAGACTCCATTTGCAGCTTGCGCGCCTGCTCCAGCATCGCGGGCGTGAGGTCGATTCCCGTTGCGTGCCGGACTACTCTGGCGAAGGCGCACACCAGCAGCCCCGGACCGCAGGCCACATCGAGCACGGTGTCATCCGGGCCCGCCTGAGCCATCTGGACGATGCGATTGAGGGCGTCGGTATTGCGGATGGCCGGCGCGCTGGCGAACGGAATGGCCTGGCGCGTGAACTGATCGAGAATGGTCTCATGGTGCGAGCGCTGCATGTCTTAACCATACGCCAGCGAGGAGGGCATGGGCGGAGCTGCGCAGGCTGGAAACGGCCTGCTTCCAACGGCCCGGCGGGCGTATACTGCGATTGGAAGGCGACAATGGCTGCCGAGAATGTCGTGTTCCTGCAAGTGAATGGCTACCAGCTCGAGTTCGACGACCTCGAGGCATACCGATTCTCGATCGGGCTCTACGAACGCGGACGGATGCGGTTCTCGGATTTGGCATTGTGGCTGCGCGGCCACGCCGTCCACGAGCAAGGCTGAGGCTCAAGCCTCGGCCTTTTGGGCCCTGCGTCGCTGTGAGCCTCTTCGCCGCCAGCATCCGGGACGCTCCCGGTTGAGCACGCGAAAAAACCCTTAGTCAAAAACCCGGGGACGGACACCTCCGTCCCCAGTTCCGGGTACTGGGCCGCGTGTTCCGGGAAACTGGAGCCGTACCCATTGTTTCCGTTCATATATTGCGCATGTATCCACTTGTGCGTAACGTCGCTTGCTAAAATCAGCCGTGGCCCACCTCAAAATCCTGTCCACGGCGCAAAAGATCTGGGTCGGAGTCGCCGCCGTCTTTTACGTGGCCGCGGGAACTTTACATTTCCTCAAGCCCGACCCCTATCTCAGAATCATGCCGCCCTACATCCCGTGGCACCAAGCGATGGTGTGGGTCAGCGGCGCTTTTGAAATCCTTGGTGGCTTGGGCCTGACTCTGACCAAAACGCGCCGCGCGGCCGCATGGGGACTGGTCTTGCTGCTAATCGCAGTCTTTCCGGCCAACCTCTATATGGCGATGCATCCGATAGAAGCGGGAGCGGCCTCGATTGCGCCTGCGCTCCGGTGGGGCCGTCTTCCTCTGCAGTTGGTCCTGATCTGGTGGCTGCTATGGTGTACCCGGTCTCGTTGATGCAATTGACTCTTGTCTACTTCGGCTCATCCACCTTCAAAAATTGGTCCGCTCTCACGCCTTCCAGCTTCTGCACCTTACCCCGTGGCCAGCGAACCTCGATTTCTCGGATTTCCTTTTCTCCGCCCAATCCAAAGTGCACCCGCTTGTCGCTCGAACTCATAAAACCCACGCTCACCGCCACGTGATTGTACAGCACCCGCCCGCTGGCCGTCGTCAGCTTGACCTTCGCGCCAATCGCATCGCGATTGCTCGCATGGCCAGTTAATTCGAGCGCCACCCAATGGTTGCCATTATCCGCCGAATTCAGCAGAATCCGTGGCTTCTCCATCAATGAAGTAACCACAATATCCGGAAACCCATCATTATTTAAATCGCCAAATGCCGAGCCCCGCTGAAAGCCGGTATGCAGAAAATCCCCGCCTAACTCTACCGAGACATCTTCAAACTGCTTCCCGCCCACATTCCGGAACATCGTGTCATTCTGCCGGGCATTCGGCTTGATATTATCGACATCGCCGTTCGCCGAATACAAATCCTTCCAGCCGTCGTTGTCGTAATCGATGAATCCCGCGCTCCAGCCCGAGTATGCGGTGCTCAGCCTCCGCACCTGCGTCTGCGCCGAAACGTTGCGAAACGAATCGCCGCGATTCTGCAGCAGCGCCCAGACCTGCCCCATCAGATTGTTATAGAAGATATCCACGCGCCCATCGTTGTCGAAGTCCTTGGCGTCGCTGCCCATGGAAGACACCGCCTTCGCGCTATCGTCATAAGACACTCCTAGAGGCAATCCTTGCTCTTCAAACGTGCCATCGCCCTTATTCACAAACAGCGAGTTCGCCTCGGTGTCATTGGCGATGAACACATCCGGAAAACCGTCGTCGTTAAAGTCGGCAATCGAGATCCCCATCCCTTTGCCCGGCGCCGCGCCAAAACCGGATTTCTCCGTCACATCCTCGAACTTGCCGTTTCCCAGATTGTGGTAAAGCCGGTGGGGCGCCGGCTGGTAAAAGAGCCGCGGATCGCAGTAATATTCGACGCCTGCCGCGCTACAGCGTTTGTCGGTCTGCGGACTCCACAGCGTATAGTTCGAGACCACCAGATCCAGCAGTCCGTCGTTGTCGTAGTCGAACCACGCCGCTCCCACGCTCAGCGTCATCGGCGGCTTGCCGCCGATGCCCGATTTTTCTGTCACATCGGTAAACGTTCCGTTTCCGTTGTTGTGATACAGCGTGTTCCGTCCAGCGCCGCATATAAACAGGTCCTCATAGCCGTCATTATCGAAATCGCCCACCGCGACGCCCAAATTGTACCCGAGATTCTCACCCAGTAACCCGGCTTTGGCCGTCATATCCTCAAACGTTCCATCGCCTTTATTGCGCAACAGCGTGTTATAAAACGCCGGACCGGTCTTCTTCAACTCCGGCAGCTTGGCGCCATTGGTAAAGAAAATGTCCATCTTGCCATCGTTGTCGAAATCGAAGATCGCCACTCCACCGGCCATCGGCTGCACAAAGTACTTGCGCGGCGAGAGGTCGTTGTTGGTGATATAGGCGAACTTCGATCGCGGCGCAATGTCAGTGAAGTGCGGCCGCTTCATCGGCGTTTGAAAACTCAGACTCAAACCAGCGGCAGCCACAACCAAGATCGCAGCCAGCGCTGGTTTCATCTGTCCGAGCCCGGACCCGAAACCGTTTTGTGCAGCGTCTTCGTATTCTGGTTGATCTTCTCCGCCGTACTTTTCTGCAGCGCAAACTCGCGCGCCGCATCTTCCTTCCTGCCCGTTCGCTGATAAGCCATGGCCAGCGACAAATGCACGGTTGGATTTTCCGGCGCCAGCTTCGCCGCCGTCTCGAGCGGAACTACCGCATCCGCGGCCTTCCCCGAATCGAGAATCGATCGCCCCAATCCGAAATAAGCGTCTGCAAATCCCGGATAAAGTTTCGTCGCCCGCGTGAAATGCTCGATCGCTTCCGGTAGCTTATCGTCCTGCCGCGCCAGTTCACCCAGATAATACTCGGCCCCTGCGGTCTGCGGGTTGATCTTGAGTTCTTCCTCAAATTCCTTCCGCGCTTCCGCCGCGCTGGTGGGGGTCCCGGGCTGGGACAGGATCAGACCGCCGATCCGATAATGAATGCCCGGCCGGTCCGGCACGCGCTGCAACAATATCCGATACTCCGCCACCGCCCTCGCCAGGTCGCCCTGCTTTTCGAAATTTTCCGCATTCAATTGAATCACCAGCGGCGAGTCCGGAGCCGTGTTCATCAGCTCCTGAGCGTTTCGCAAACTCAAATCCGAAAACATGTGCACCGCCAGGAACAGCACGTCCGGATCCTTGGGAAACGCCTGCTGCAGCCAGCCCAGAAAGCTCATCGCATCGTTTTGCTGATTGAGCAGCATCGAGCACCGGACGCCGGCCAGACTCACCGTGCGCTTCGCCGCCACGTCGTTGGCCGGATCCCGCATCGCCTGATCGAGCAACGGCATCGCCTCCGGACACCGGCCCTGCGACGCCAGTTCAACGCCCTCTTGTGCCGGCTTCTGCTTCTCCTGTGCGCACAAGGAGCAAACCAACCCAGCGGCGAGAATCGTCAACAACCTTCCGAACATCCTCAAATCACCCTCGAACTAGCTTCTCCGCATTTCCGCCACCCCGGCCTTCGTTGCCTCGGTGAACGTGCGTTGCAATGTGCCCGCCACTGTTCCCACCGTTTTCGAGGCCTTTTCCGCGTGGGTGAACAAGCGGTCCGCGCTCTTCTCCGCCATGTCCACGGTCCAAACCACCACCGCTGGCACAATCAACAGCGCCCCCACCACGCCCAACCCGAAACCTACCGCTATCAGGCCCGCGCCCGCAACCGCCATCTTTTTCTGGGTATCCATTTGTTCCAATCTCCTGAAACTCATTGAACCACGCTCAGCCCACGTTGGGAACTACTGTTAGCGCTTAGGCCGTTGCCGCCGCCGGCGGTCGAGTGGCGCCTCAGTGGCATCCGCCTTCGCCTATCGCAAGTCGTGGACCGTAGTCTCCGCATTTTGGAGCTCTTCCGGAGCGAAAAGATCGACTTCGGGAAACGATTATCGATCCAACCGCACTAAAGCACCAAAGAGAGCGGACGCCTCTTGTCCAGGCAAAGACCGATTTCGCTGTTGCTTGGGCCATGCATGGCATTGGGCGCTAAGCCAGGCCAAGGCGGGGCCGGCGAATGCGTGACGAATTTAGCGACGAACAACAGGAGGAAGAAGCGAGTATGAGTAAACGTATAATTTTCTGCGCGGACGGGACGTGGGACAGTTCGGCTAACGACACGAACGCCTACAAAATCTTCAAAGCTCTGCAGACGACAGCAGATCAAGTTCCCTATTATGACGACGGTGTTGGAGCCAATCGGTTACCGATTGAAAAATTAGCCGGTGGCGCGTTCGGCGCTGGTCTCTTTCAGAAGATAAAGGACGGCTACACGAAAGTTGCGCACGCTTACGAGAAGGGAGATGAAATCTTTCTTTTCGGTTTCAGCCGCGGAGCCTATACCGCGCGCTGCCTGGCCGGCATGATCGCGGTGTGCGGACTTCCCACGGCAAATTTCAGCGATGGGGTGGTCGAGACTGCCTTTCAAGCCTACCGGAACAAAGACCAACGGTCGGAATTGCTGGCACAGCTCAACAAGATGTGTGACCTGTTCGACGCGAAGCTGACGATGGTCGGCGTATGGGATACGGTCGGATCGCTCGGAATTCCCGCAATATTCGGAGGAGTCAGTCCGATCATTTACGGTTTCCTCGACACGGCATTACACCCGGATGTCTTGCACGCTTATCATGCGATGGCGATAGACGAAAGACGAGCCGAATTTCCGGCCACGCTCTGGACCTCACCGTCCGCGGGGCAGACCCTCGAGCAAGTATGGTTTTGCGGCGTCCATTGCGATGTCGGCGGCAGTTATCCCGCCGATCCCAACGGCACAGCGCTCTCCGATCTCACGCTGGGTTGGATGATGAGCAAGGCGGCGGCGCTCGGCCTCGAATTTGTGGCCGAAGTTGAATCGCAATACGCGCTTCCCATGGATCCGAAATATGCGCTCGATCATAAACACGAATCCTGGAACCCGCTCTGGGCCTTTCCGAAAAGAAGACCGGTTGCCCCGGAATCGGCGATCGCGGACAGCGTCTTTGTCCGTTGTGAGAACGACAATACTTACCGGCCGGGGAACTTGCGCTTCTCCGACGGCGTACTCGACTCGGGTTACCAGAAGGTACCGGTCGTGACTCAGGCCGCCTTAACGGCAGGCAGTGGTGGCTGAGGCTTCGAACCCCATGCTCAAAACTGCTTTCTATTTTTGGCTGTGCGGGTTGGCTGCCGCGGGGGAAAAAACTTCCGGCCCGAAATTGCCCGACCCGAAATTAGAGGAGGCGCGCGAGTTGAAAGCGTGCGCCCAAGTGGTGCTGGCCGGATTTCAAAAGATTCCCGACGCCCGCGCGCAACGCTTTCTGGGCAAAGTGTCGGCAACCGAAATGCTCTGCCGCGCGGGCCAGAAGAGCCTGCAGTTCCGGCTGACGCCCTGGGTCGATTGGTCCCAATATTGGGGCACGGGCGACGTGTCGTCGTTGCCAACCGGCTATCTGTCGAAGAAAGGGCCGGCCTTTCGCGGTGTCACCGGAGCCTTGCTCGATCTTGAATACCAGCGCATCGAGCTGATCAAATTCAACCTGTTCGATAACAATGGAACCTGGCGTACTTATGTTACCGGCCTGCACGGCGTGGGGGGACCAGCTCTCAAGACCTGGCCGGAGATGCGGCTGCCGGCGGAGAACTCCAACTATCAGGCCGTGGGCGGCGCAGGCGAGCAGACCTGCAAAGGGGATCTGATTCGCGCGCGCACGCTCTCCGGAATTTGCAACGACATCCTCAATCCGCTGATGGGTTCAAGCGGAACACCGTTCGCTCGCAATGTCGAATTCGAAACTACCTTCCCCGACCTGGAGCAAACTACCTTGACGCGGAACCGCCACGGCGGACGGCTAGGTCTGCTCACGCCCGATCCTCAAGTGATCAGCCGCGTGCTCTTTACTCGGGTCCAGTCAAATCCCGGCGCATGCAACGCCGGATTTGGACTTCCCGAAAACTCAGCAAATGCCAACTGCGATTACCAGAAAGCGCCGTTCTTCAACGTTCTTGCGGCCTACTGGATCCAATTCATGACTCACGATTGGTTCTCCCATATGGAGGAAGGGCACAACGCTCCCGAATACATGCAGGTTGGCTGCAAGATGGCCCTGGTTAATGACGTAGAAACGCCCTTGACGGCGGATCAGATCAAGGAACTCGGTTGCCGTCCGGACGATAGCGTCGATAAAACATACGTGCTCCAGGATTCGCCCCCGGAGAAATTCTCCAGTGGCGGAAAGGACTACCTCGCGCGCGCTCCCAAGACATTCAGCAACAATAATACGTCGTGGTGGGACGCTTCTCAGATCTACGGGTTCGATGAGACTTCGAGACGGCGCCTGAAGCGCGATCCCAAGGATCCGGCGAAAATGCTCCTTGAGCCGGCAGCCGCGATGCCGGGGCCCGGATATCTTCCCGTGCTCCAGCCCGGCGATCCAGCGCAGCCTCAGTGGGCGGGACAGGAATCGGTTGCGTTCCCGGACAACTGGTCGATCGGATTGAGTTTCTTGCACAACCTCTTCGCGCGCGAACACAACTCTTTCGTGGATGAATTCCGTAAGGAAGTAGCGCAAAAGCCGAATGCCGATAGCGGACTCCGTAATCCTTCCGACCCGCGGCGTGTCATTCGCAACCAGGATGTGTCGGCGGATGAGCTTTTCGAAGTCGCCCGGCTGGTGATTGCCGCCGAGATCGCGAAGATCCATACCATCGAGTGGACTCCGCAACTGCTCTACGACGAGCCGCTCTACAAGGGCATGAATGCGAACTGGAACGGGCTGCTCGGCACTGGCGATCCGGAAGTCTCGAAGGCGCTTTCCAATATCATCGTCCAGACTTTCGGAAAATCCAAAGACGTCGAAAAGGCATCCCAGTGGTATTCGGTGTTCGCGTCCGGGCCGGGCATATTCGGGCTGGGCAGCAAGGTTCCGCATTACGACATTACCAATCCCGCCGATACCAATGGCGGTGTCAATCACTTCGGATCGCCCTTTAGCTTCCCCGAGGAGTTCGTCACGGTTTACCGCTTGCACGCTTTGATTCCGGATCTGATCGAATTCCGCGAGCTGAATAAAGACCCGAATCAGATCGCACAAAAGATAGCCGTGATCAATACCTTCGAAGGCAAGGCCACGGACGCAATGCGGTTGCACGGACTGGCCAACTGGGGCTTGAGTCTGGGCAGGCAGCGATTGGGGCTGTTGACGCTGCATAACATTCCGCAGTTCATGCAGAATATTCACCTCCCGCGGCTCGAGAGCCCAGCGCAGCAAATCGATATTGCTGCGCTCGACATGATCCGCGACCGCGAGCACGGCGTGCCACGCTTCAACGAGTTCCGGCGCCAATACGGCTTGCGCCAATTGACGAGTTACGACGATTTCACCGATAAGTCCCTTCCGGCCGATTCGCCCGCGCGGATGGATCAGGAAAAGACGGCGCGGCAGCTCCGCGAGGTCTACGGCACGCATGTCTGCGATTCCTCCAAAGTCATCACGGACGCGCAGGTGAACGAAGATGGTACGCCCATCAACGATTGTCTCGGCCATCCAAACGGATCGATGGTGGACAATATCGAGGATATCGACACGGTCGTTGGCTGGATGGCGGAATCAGTTCGGCCGCATGGGTTCGCGATTTCAGAAACGCAGTTTGTCGTGTTTATTCTGAACGCCTCACGGAGACTATTCAGCGACCGTTTCTTCACCTCGTGTTTCCGGCCGGAATTTTACACGCGCCTGGGCATCGACTGGGTCAATCACAACGGCCCCGGACCCGAAATTCTGGAACAGGGGATGCCGAACGGGCATAAGCAACCGGTGTCGCCGCTCAAGAGGGTTCTGCTCCGCAACATACCGGAATTGGCGCCCGAGCTGCAAAACGTGGTCAACGCTTTTGACCCCTGGGCGCGCGATCGAGGTCAATACTACACGCTTCAGTGGGCGCCGCAGCCTCGGGCGGCCACCGATCCGGCGTTTAAGTAGCCACTCCGTTGCAGTAGCCTCGATTTCGGCATATACTGCGCCAGGGAGGCCGAAATCGTGAACCAGAACTTTGACCTGAGCCGCCGGGGGCTGCTCAAAATTTCGCTCGCCGGCAGCGCATCTTCCGCAATGCCCGCTTTCGCCGCGACCATAGCATCCAAGTCCTCCGGGCCAGTGGTCGAAACCACCTCGGGCAAAGTGCGTGGCGTTTTGAACAACGGCGTCCATGTTTACCGTGGCATTCCCTATGGCGCTTCCACCGCCGACGCGAACCGCTTTATGCCGCCTCGCAAGCCGGATCCGTGGAGCGGCGTCCGAGATGCTTTCCAGAACGGCCATTCGGCAAGTCAAGTGCCGCCACCGCCCAGCGCGATCGGCTGGGGCTTGCGCTCCAGCGCCCTGCAGGGCGAGGATTGCCTGGTCTTGAACGTGTTCACCAACAGCGTGAACGATGCCAGTAAGCGGCCCGTCATGGTTTGGATACACGGTGGCGGCTACACCTATGGCGCCGGTACATCGCTCGGTTACGACGGCGCGAATCTGGCGCGCACCGGCAACGTCACCGTCGTCTGCATCAATCACCGGCTCAATATTTTCGGCCATCTCTATCTGGGCGG
Source organism: Bryobacteraceae bacterium (assembly GCA_035314765.1). Lineage (GTDB taxonomy): Bacteria > Acidobacteriota > Terriglobia > Bryobacterales > Bryobacteraceae > DATFZA01. The sequence continues at coordinate 4,416 of DATFZA010000692.1, read as the reverse complement.
CGCAAACGCCGATTTTGCCGACTCCGGCAACGTCGGCATGCTCGACATTGTGGCGTCGCTTCAGTGGGTGCACGACAACATCGGCCGTTTTGGAGGCGATCCCGGCCATGTGACCATCTTCGGCCAGTCCGGCGGCGGAGGCAAAGTCAGCACCCTCCTCGCCATGCCCGCGGCCAAAGGTCTCTTTCACAAAGCCATCGTCGAGAGCGGTTCCACGCTGAAGCAGCTTTCCAAGGAAGATGCGGAAAAAGGCGCCGCAAAGTTTATGGCGCAGCTCGGCCTGCAACCGAATCAGGCGCGAGAGCTGCAAAATATTCCGGCGCCAAAGCTGCTTGCGGCAATGACCGCTGTCGGTAATGGAATGCGTCTGTCACCGGTAGTAGATGGCCGCTCATTGCCTCGCGATCCTTTCGACCCAACCGCTCCCGAAATCTCCGAGGGCGTGCCCATGATCATTGGAACAGCGGAGACTGAAGGCTCCTTCTTCGCGCCTGCCGACCTTCTTTCGCTCGACGAATCCGCTGTCCGCGAACGCCTGCGCACTCGGCTGCCCAACGACGCCGATCGCATTTACGATCTGTTCCGCAAGAACCGGCCCAACGCCACGCCCAGCGAACTCTATTTCACGATTTCAGCGTTTCCCACCAACGCGAATCTTCAAGCCGAACGCAAAGCCGCCCTCGCGAAAGCGCCGGCCTTCCTGTACCAAATCCGTTGGAGGACTCCAGTGGAAGCCGGCCGCCGCCTCGCGCCCCACTGCATCGAGATTCCGTTCGCGATGCAGAACCATTGGCAGGTTCCCGAGATGGTCGGAACCGGCCCGGAGCTTCAGCCGCTCGCGGATCGAGTCTGCGGCGCCTGGGTCGCCTTCGCCCGTACCGGAAATCCCAACCATCCCGGTATCCCGAAATGGACGCCGTTCAACGCCACCGATCGTCCCAGCATGCACATCGACAACGAATGGAAGCTGGTCAACGACCCCGGCCGCGATGAGCGCCTGGCGCTGGCGCAATTGCCCAGACTGCCCATGTTCTGATTTAGGCGCTGTGAGGTGAGATGAACCACGGCTTTATCTTGACGCCTTTAGCGCGTTCGCGATCTCTCTTTCGGTGAATGGCGCCGACTCGCCCCCGTCTAACCCCGAACGTTAGTGAGGGGATTTCCGCGAAATCGCCACGTCAGCGGCAGATAGCTATTTAAATGGCTATACTAAGTGCATGACGTACACCGTGGCTGAAGCCAAGAACAGGCTGCCCGAACTCATCAAGCAGGCCGAGGCAGGCGTCCGTGTAACGATCACTAAGCGTGGAATCCCGGTAGTCGAGATCGTGCGCAAGACTGAAGACTCCCGTCCCCAACGCGTCTTTGGCGTTTTGGGCCGAAAGAAAATCGTGATTGATCCCGATTGGGCGCGCCCGCAAGAAGACATGGACGCCTGGCTTGCCGGCGACGTCTGATGGCGCGAAGATTCTTGCTCGACACCCACGTCGTCATTGAAATCGGGGTTATTGGCGGGATGGAATCAATGCCCCTGAGAGTGCGGCGCATTCTGGAAGACCCGGACGTGGAACTTTTTCTCAGCGTGGTCTCCGACGCGGAAGTGGCGATAAAGAGCCGGATCGGCAAGCTTCAACTAAGCAAGGACGAATTGGCTCTCATCTGCGCCAATGCTTTCATCGGCTCCTATCCGCTACGCCAGCAGCATGTCCACCGGCTCTTCGACCTGCCCATGCATCACAAAGATCCCTTCGATCGCCTGATCATATCGACCGCGCTCAGCGACGATCTTCCGGTGATTTCGCGCGATAAGCAGTTTCGCAAGTACAAAGGGTTGAAGGTGATTTGGTAGGCGAGTCAGGCGGGATGGGCCTTACTGGAAGGGAATTTCCACCTCGATACAGCTACCAGCCAAGAACCACCAGCGCGATTTTCCGGCCGCAAAGGTTCTGCTGATACCGGATGTTCTTGTCGGTGCTCAGAAGCACCTCGTAACCGGCGGCTTCGGCCCGCTGAATCAGTTCGCCGTTTCCCAGTTCGTGCCAGCCGATCCGGCGCGCATGCGTGATTTCGTGGGCGGCAAGTTTGCGGGCAATCGGCTTCGGAGTTCCATTGTCGAATAGAACCTTCATCAGCCGAACGTTGGCGCCTTCGCAAGGCTCTCGCTGGCGAAGCGTAGAACGGACTTTACTTCCTCAGGCGGGCGCGGGGGGGGCGCGGGGGGACAGCCCGCGTGTTTCCAGGTTTCCACCGCCCGCCAGCACGCCCCAACCCATTCAGTGCTACGCTTAAGATCCCATGTCAGCCCAAAACGGAGACAAATCGCGCTTCGGCGCAAGACGCAAGCGCAAACTCGGCCGCCGTGTGATAACGCGCGCTTTGAAAATCGCGCTAGCTGCCGCCCACGCGCCCGTGGTCGCGCCAGTCGCGGTAGTGCCCGCCTAGGCGCCACGCCTTTCAGTCACGCCCCGAGCAAATAAAGTTTTCTCTCGCCCCCTCAGCGCGTTGCGGAGCCTCCACCCACCAACAGCCCGCTATTTCCTTGCATCCGCCCGCTAAACTGAAATCTAAGAGGCTCAGCTCATTTCGTCGCAGCGGAGTCGACTAAAGCGCAGAAGTTCCCGGGCAACCCAGCGCAATGTTGGTGGCGACGAACGTAGCCGCTTTCGAGAAACGGCCCCTCGCCGTTGAGGGTTATTCAACGGACCATTGGAGGCCTCCTCGGATTTTCTCCCCCGGCAAAACGGAGCGGGACAACTGTGTCCGCTCATTCGTGGGAGCGGTGTCTTTACTTTTGGCGGGGCGACCGAATGCCCCGCCTTTATCACTCGAAATAAATAAACCAGCAAGGATTATTTCCGTTATGGCCGATTTTGACCAGATTTACTGGGCGCACCAGCCGCCTGAAACTCGCGCGCTGCCCACTTTCGACGACGAAACGCAGCGTAGCGCTCAAGCCATTCAACTCGCAGGCCAGGGCTTTATTGTGGACGTTCCGATCATGATTTGGCTTTGGGACCCTCTCAAGTGCATGCAGTTGCGCCAAAGCTACGCATACACTTGGGTGCCCTCCGCGCTGCAGCCGCCCATCGCGGTTGCCCCAGGACTCGTAGTGCCGGGCCAGCCGGTTTACGATCCCAACCATCCGCCGCCGGGTTCGATCAAAGTATCTGTCGATCCCAACGACTATCCCCCGTTCGATCCCGCTCCGGTCCCGACCCCCGTGCCTGTCAACACAGACGTGGTTGGCTCGCCCATTCTCGGTGTGCCAAAAATGTTCTACGCGCTCGGGGTAGCCACGACCTGGCCCGACGGCTCCATCGCCACCGACGCCCGCGGCAAATTCCTGCTTCATCGCGTCCTCGGTCCCATGGGCGCTTCCGTCTGGTTTGAGCAGGTAGGCTAGAAAGTACCTGACGCTCCAGCGCTAGGCTTCCACGCGGACGGAGGCGGACGGACGCGGAAGGGGACACTGCGGACTACAGTCCGGAATCCTTCGCTCAGAACTAAAACAGCGGTGTCCCCTGGCGCCAGGCAAAGACTTTTCGCACCCCGCTAACGCACATCGTAAGTATGAATCTCCTGGCCCTCGACCCATTTGTCCATCCAGGCCACGATGTGTTGCAAACGTTCCACCCGATGCACCGGCTTCCCGGATCGCGACAGTTCGTGCGACTCGCCGGGAAAACGAACCATGACCACCGGGCGCTTGAGATACTTGAGCGCCCGGAACATCTGTTCCCCGCCCGCCCCGGGAGGAGTGCGATAGTCCGACTCGCCTTCCACCAGCATCAGCGGCGTGTGGATGTTCTGGATATAAGTTATCGGTGACCGTTCCTTGAAATCGGCTTCGCTCTCCCACGGCGCGCCGCGGAACCAGTTGGAGCTGAACTGCGTGAAATCGGCGGTATACCAGAAGTCCCGCCAGTCGGCGATCGAACGTTGGGACACCGCCGCCTTGAACCGGTCCGTGTGGCCAATCACCCAGTTGGTCAGCACCCCGCCGCCGCTGCCTCCGGTCACGCCCATTTTGTCGGGATCCACCCAGCCGCGCCGAATGAGTTCGTCTACGCCCGCCATCAGGTCTTTGAAGTCGTCTCCCGGATAGTGATATTGAATGATGTTGCCGAAATCCTGTCCATAGGTCGTGCTGCCGCGCGGATTCGGATAGAGCACGACATAGCCCTTCGCCGCCATCCATTGAAACTCATGATCGAAGGTGTATCCATAAGCCGAGTGCGGACCGCCGTGAATGTCCAGAATCATCGGATACTTCTTGCCTTCCTGAAAATCCGGCGGACGCTGCACCCATGTCTCCACGCGTTTTCCGTCGAAGCTCTTGTACCAGATCGCCGCCGGCTCGGTCAGGTTCAGCTGCGAAAAGAGTTTTTCGTTGATGTGCGTAAGGCGCTCCATCTT